>CAIUGQ010000648.1 GCA_903898725.1 uncultured Burkholderiales bacterium
AAGGCGAAGAAGGCGCTGGCCGACCTCGGCAGCGGCCAGGTGCTCAAGGTCGTCTCGACCGATCCGGGCTCGCTGCGCGACTTCCAGGCCTTCGCCCGGCAGACCGGCAATCAGATGATCGGTCAGTCGGAAACCGACAAGGTCTGGACCTTCTTCCTGCAGCGCCGCTGACAGAAGCCGCGAACAAACCTACTGCGCGTCCCGATCCGGCGCCTGCGGTGCTCGCCGAATAGCCTCGCGCCTGCAGGCGCGAGTCGATCGGCCGGCACGGCGCATGCACCGTGAAACCCCGGCCTCACCATCACGTACGGCTGCGCTCCTCGGCGCCGGCTCGGGCCTGCTCGCTACGGTTTCTTCACGGCTTCTGATCAGGCCTCAGGCCGCGGCGCACACCCGCTTCATGAACTCGAACCAGTACGGGTTCCAGAAGCCCATGTAGCGCTGCGTCATCAGCACCGCCGCCAGGCCCTGGTCGGGCGAGATCCACCAGTGGGTGCCGGCCATGCCGCCCCACTGCATCGCGCCCTCGGAGCCCGCCGGATCGAGCGGCGAGGGCGAGCGCGTCACCGCGCCCGCCAGCCCGTGCCCCTTGCCGCGCACCGGGCCGGTCATCGGGAAGCCCACGCAGACCCCGTCGGCGAGCTGGTCGATGCGCATCGCCTCGAGCGTCTCGGGCCGCAGCAGCGTCGGGCCGCCGGGCACCAGCGCGCGCATCAGCGCCGTCATGTCGCCGAGCGAGGACACCAGGCCGCCGCCGCCGGACTGGCGTGGCATCGGCTTCGTGTACGCGCCGGGGTAGGGCGTGTCGTCCATGCGCCGCAGCCCGGGTTTCGTCGGGTCGAGCAGGTCGACGCCGACGTAGAGCGCGGCGAGCCGCGAGCGCTCGGACTCGGGAATCGTGAAGCCGGTGTCCCGCATGCCGAGCGGGTCCAGGATCCGGGCCTGGAAGTACTCGCCCAGCCGCTGCCCGGTGGTCACCTCGATCAGGTGTCCGAGCACGTCGATGGCGATCGAGTACTCCCAGGACTCGCCCGGGTGGTAGGCGAGCGGCAGCGTCGCCAGCGTCTGCACCAGCTCGGCGAGCGAGCGGCCGTCGCCGAGCACGCGACGCTCGCTGTACGCGCGGTACAGCAGCGTGCCCGGGTCGAGCAGGCCGTACGACAGCCCCGACGAATGCGACAGCAGGTGGCGCACCGTGATCGGCCGACGCGCGGGCTCGGTGTCGTCGAGGCGGGTCGCGCCGGGGCGCAGCACCTGCAGCGACGCGAGCTCGGGGATGTGCGTGCCGATCGGGTCGTCCAGGCCGATGCGGCCGTCCTCGACCAGCGCGAGCACCGCGCACGAGGTGAACAGCTTGGTGTTCGAGAACGCACGGAACAGGTGGTCGCGGCGCAGCGGGATGCCGGCCTCGATGTCGGCCATGCCGATGCAGCGCTCGTCGACCACCTCGCGGCCGCGCAGGATCGCCCACGAGGCGCCGGCGAGCAGGCCGCCGTCCACCTGGCGGCGCATCGCGGCCTCGACCGCATCGAATCGGGAATCGGTGATCGTCGTCATGGTCGTCATCCTGGGCTGCATCCTGGCCGCGCGCTCAGCGCGACTGCTCCTCGAGGTGCTCGTGCGCATTGCGCGCGCCCGCGTCGGGCCGCCCCTTCTCCTGGCCGCGCAGCTCGACGCGGCGGATCTTGCCGCTGATGGTCTTGGGCAGGTCGGAGAACTCGATGCGGCGGATCATCTTGTAGGCCGACACGCGTCCGCGCAGGAAGCCGAAGATCGCGCGCGCGGTCTCGGCATTCGCCTCGTGGCCGGGGGCCAGGATCACGTAGGCCTTGGGCACGAAGCCGCGCACCGGATCGGGCGAGGGCACGACCGCGGCCTCGGCCACCGCCGGGTGCTCGATCAGCGCGCTCTCGAGCTCGAAGGGGCTGATCCGGTAGCCCGAGGCCTTGAACACGTCGTCGGCG
>CAIUGQ010000649.1 GCA_903898725.1 uncultured Burkholderiales bacterium
AGACGCGCGCACCCGAGCCGCCCGCCACCGCGCAGGCCCCCTCGCCCGCCAGCGCGAGGCCTGCGCCCTCCGCGATGCCCGCCGCCCCGCCCCCGCGGCCGGCGACCGGCTGCGTGCTCGCGCTGCTCGATCCCGAAGATGGCCGCGTGCTCGGCCGTGTCCCCTTCAACGGCCTCGAGCGCAAGTTCGAGGTGTCCTTCGCGCACCCGCTGCTGGGCACGCCGGTGCACGACGAGTACCGGGTCGACGGCGACTCGCTCGTGCTGGTGGCCGAACGCACCGAGGGGGTCCGCGAGGGGGCGACGACCACCTCGTTCGGCGGCTCGATCGGCAGCGCATCCGGCGGATCGCTCGGCGGCCGCGAGGACGGCGCTGCCGGCGACGGCGAGACGCGCGGCACGCGACAGTTGCTCTATCGCCAGGTGCCTAAGCTGCTGGTGCGGACCACCCCCCAGCAGCGCGCCCGCCTGGTGCTCGACGGCGACCGGCCGCTGACGCGCTACGCGGTGGCGCAGATCGAGCTGCGTCCGGTGGGCTGCGCGCTGCCCGTGGCGCGCTGAGGCGACGCGCCTGCGCGACGCGCTGACGCGAGGCGCGCAGGCAACACGCTGAAGCGAGGCGCCGAGACAGCGCCGTGGCGGCCTGCGGGACGGTGCACACGCATCGCCCGAGGCACGCCACAGGCCGGGCCCGCGGCCCGGCCGATGTCGATCAGGTCACCGCGATCGGGCCGCCGTTCGAGCCGGTCGCCCCCTTCATCGGTGCCGGCGAGAAGATGTAGACGAACTGGTATTTCTTCGCCGCGATCAGCTCGTCGAACTGCAGGTTCTCGTGGTTGAAGATGCCGTGCTTGGTGATCAGCTCGGCGTGCACCGGGAACGCCAGCTTCGGGTCGGGGTTCGGCACGACCTCGGTGGCCCAGGAGTCGGCGCCCGTCAGGCTGATGCCCTTCTCGATGCACCAGCGCGCGACCTCCAGCCCGATCCCGGGCTCGCCCGCGACGAACCGGTCGTTGTTCTTCATCCAGAGCTTGCCCCAGCCGGTATTGAAGAACACCGCGTCGCCCGGCTTGATGTCGGCCTCGTTCATGCCCTGCTTCTGCAGCGCCGCCCGGACCCAGTCGAGCTTGATCTCCTGGCCCGCTTCCCACATCGCGCCGCGCGCGCCCTCCACGTCGATCAGGTGACCGCGCGTGAAGAACGGCTTGACCTTCTCGATGCCGAGCTTCTGCAGCCCGTAGGCGCCGCCCACCTGCTGCTCGGTGAAGCCGTTGTAGTAGCGCATCTGGTTCTTGTCGCCGTCGGGCCCCATCTGGAGCCCGATGTGACCCAGCCCGTCGAACTGCGTGCCGCTCTGGCCGATCTCGGCGGCGAGGAACTCGTCGTTGTAGATCAGCTTGTTGTCGCCGAACGGGCCACCGGTCGGGCTGCCAGGGATGCGCAGCGAGAACGCGCGGGCGCCGAACATCGGCATGCCCTGTTCATAGACGCGACCGATCCGGAAGATCCTGCCGTCGCGGATCCACTTGGAGGCATCGAGCACCTTCTCGGGCGTGATCCAGTTCGACGCGCCGGCCTCGTCGTTCGGCCCCCAGCGCGACGGCCACCACTGGCGCTGCGCGCCGGCTGCGGGCGTCTGCGCCTGCGCGCTCGCGATCAGCGGCGCACTGCCGTACTTGCCGTGCAGCGCGCCGGCCACGCCGATCACGCCGACGGCGGCGACGGCACTGCGGAAGAAGTCTCGGCGGGGGCTGTCGCCCTCGGCCTGCGGGGTCTGCTGGGACGGGTCCTGCTCGGGCGCAGGACTGCCTTGGGCGTCGTCGCTCATCGGGTCTCCTCTGTATTCGTTCTGATGCAACTGGGTTGCCGGAAACGCGCAGCAGGAGCGGCTCTCCTGGCGACGGCGATCTGAATCGCCGCACGGTCACGCTATGCTCACTCGTGATCGCGGTCAAGATGTCGCGACTAAGGAGACCCGCTTGAGCCTGTTCGAAACCGACCGTTCCGCGGAACGCGTGCCCGTCACCGTGCTGACCGGCTTCCTCGGCAGCGGCAAGACCACGCTGCTCAACCACCTGCTCAAGCAGCCCGAGCTCGGCGACACCGCGGTGATCGTCAACGAGTTCGGCGCGGTCGGGCTCGATCACCTGCTGGTCGATTCGGTCGACGGCGAGATGGTCGTGCTGCAGAGCGGCTGCGTGTGCTGCACGTTGCGCTCCGACCTCGAGAGCGCGTTGCGCCAGCTGCTCGCCCGGCGCGACTCGGGCGAGATCCCGCCATTCAAGCGCATCGTCATCGAGACCACCGGCCTCGCCGACCCCGCGCCGATGATGCAGATGATGCTGAACAATCCGCTCGTCTCGAACTTCTGCACGCTCGCGGGTGTCGTCACGACGGTCGACGCGATGAACGCCGCGCGTCAGCTCGACGAGCACCCCGAGGCGCGCAAGCAGGTGGCGCTCGCCGACCGGCTGCTGGTCACCAAGACCGACCTCGATGCCGATGCGCTCGCACGGCTCGAGCCGCGGCTGCGCGCGCTCAACGGCATCGCCACGATCACGCCGGTCGTCGCCGGACGCGCGTCCGCCGACGAGGTGCTGCCGCGCGGCTCGCCGGACATGGCCTCGCGGGTCAGCCGCTGGATCCGGTTCGAACCCGCGCATGCCGCGCGCCCCGACCCCGACGCGCATGGCGAGGCTATCCGCGCGCTGTGTCTGACGCCCGAGGCGCCGCTCGACTGGCAGCGGCTGCACGACTGGCTCGCCGAGCTGCGGCGCGTCCATGGCGACCGGCTGCTGCGCGCCAAGGCGGTGGTCGAGCTGATCGACGAGCCGCTGCCCGTGGTGCTGCACGGCGTGCACCACGTCTTCCATCCGCCGGTCACGCTCGCGCAGTGGCCCGACGCGGCGCGGGGCTCGAAGCTGGTGTTCATCTTCCGCGACGCGCCGCTCGACGCGATCCGCGAGTCGTTCGAACGCTTCGTGGTGGCGCCCCCGGCCGCGTCGGTCGACGTCGCGGCCGGCAGAGCGCGGCCCCGCCCCGGGCGCTCGCCGCGGGGCGGGGGCGCGATCGCGGTCTTACGCCGCCTGCATGCGCCGCTTGATCTCGACGACCGCTGCGCCGCCCTGCTGCCACTGCACCAGCAGGGCCTCGCGCTCCTTGGCCACCGCCTCGGCATGCTGCTCGCGGACGTGGCCGTAGCCGCGCACCCGCTCGGGCAGCGATGCGAGCTTGACCGCGACACCGTGGTTGTCCGCGTCCAGGCCGGCGATCACCCGCTCCAGGTCCGCCTCGTAGGTCGCGAGCAGCTCGCGCGCGAGACGCCGCTCCGACGAATTGCGGAACGGATCGAGCGCGCCACCGCGCAGGCCGCGCAGCGGGGCCATCAGCCGGAACGCGGTCATCAGCCACGGGCCGACCTCGCGCTTGACGAGCTTGCCCGAGACCGGATCGCGGCGCCCGAACGGTCCGCCGGCGACATGGAACTTGAGCTTGAAGTCGCCCTCGAAGGCGCGATCGAGCTCCTTGCGGAACTCGGGCCGCGCGTAGAGGCGCGCGACCTCCCACTCGTCCTTGTGCGCCATCAGCTTGAACAGGTACTTGGCGACCGCACGCGCGAGCGCATCGCCGCGTCCGAGGGCGGCCTCCGCCTGCTTGACGCGCTCGACGGCCGCCGCATAGCGGTTCGCGTAGGCCGCGTCCTGGTAGTCGGTCAGCCAGCCGATGCGCACCGCCATCAGCTCGGCGAGCGTCGCCGGCTTCTTCGGGTCGAAGCGGATCACCTGCGCGCTCGCGGGGCCCGAGCCGGTGGCGATCCGCTCGACGGCCGTCAGGTCGTGCGCGGCGCGGCGTCCCCACAGGAACGCACGGCGGTTGCTCTCGATGGCCACGCCGTTCAACTCGATCGCGCGGTCGATCGCCTCGAAGGTCAGCGGCACCAGGCCGCGCTGCCAGGCGGCGCCGAGCATGAACATGTTCGCGGTGATCGCGTCGCCCATCAGCGCCGTCGACAGGCGCAGCGCCTCCATCGCGAGGCCGCGCTCGCCGAACACGCCGGCGAGCTTGGCGGCCAGGCCGTCGGCGTCCGGGTTCCAGTCCGGGTTGCGCGAGAATTCCGAGGTCGGGACCATGTCGGTGCAGACCACGCCGCCGCTGCCGGCGCGCAGCTTCGAGAAGGTCTCGTCGCCGGCCGACACGATCAGGTCGCAGCCGATCAGCGCATCGGCCTCGCCGGTGGCCACCCGCGTGGCATGCAGCAGCGCCGGCTCGGGCGCGACCTTCACGTGCGAAAGCACCGCGCCGTACTTCTGCGCGAGGCCGGTGACGTCGAGGTTCGAGCTGAACAGGCCCTCGAGGTGGGCGGCGACCGCGAGGGTCTGGCCGATCGTCACGACCCCGGTGCCGCCGATGCCCGCGATGATGATCGCGTAGGACCGGTCGGGCCGCGCGATCGTCGGCATCGGCAGCGACGGGAAGGCCGCGTCGCCGGCAGCGGCGACCGCCGCGAGCGGATCGGCCACCGCGCCGTCGGCGGCACCGGCCTTGCGCACGCGGCCGCCCTCGACGGTCACGAAGCTCGGGCAGAAGCCTTCCTGGCAGGAGAAGTCCTTGTTGCAGGTCGACTGGTTGATGCGCCGCTTGCGGCCGAGCTCGGTCTCGAGCGGCTCGATCGACATGCAGTTCGTGACCTTGCCGCAGTCGCCGCAGCCCTCGCAGACCGCGCTGTTGATGAACGCGCGCTTGTCGGGATCGTTCCACTTGCCGCGCTTGCGCAGCCGCCGGCGCTCGGTCGCGCAGGGCTGGTCGTAGACGATCACCGAGACGTCGCCGTACTCGCGGAAGTCGCGCTGCACGGCGTCGAGCTCGGAGCGGTGGTGCACGGTGACGCCGGCCGGCAGCGACACGCCCTGCCACTTGGTCGGATCGTCGCTCACCAGCGCGATCTTCTTCACGCCCTCGGCCGAGAGCTCGCCGATCGTCCCGGCGATGGTCAGCTCGCCGTCGATCTTCTGGCCGCCGGTCATCGACACGAAGCCGTTGTGCAGGATCTTGTAGGTGATCGGCACGTGTGCGGCCACCGCCTGGCGCAAGGCCAGGAAGCCCGAGTGGAAGTACGTGCCGTCGCCCATGTTCGCGAACACGTGCTTCTCGGTGGTGAACGGCTGCTGGCCGAGCCACATCGCGCCCTCGCCGCCCATGTGCGAGACGGTGGTCGTCTTGGTCGGGTCGACGAACATCGCCATCGTGTGGCAGCCGATGCCGGCGAGCGCGCGGCTGCCGTCGGGCAGCTTGGTGGAGCGCCCGTGCGGGCAGCCCGAGCAGAAGCTGGGGGCGCGCACCGGAGACGGGCCCTCGGACTTCGGCCCCGCGGCGTCGGCCGGCAGCGCCAGCGTGCAGCCGGGGTCGAGCGCGCGCAGCGCGTCGACGATCGCGGCGGCCACCATCGCAGGCGAGATCTCGCCGGCATTCGGGAAGATCGCGCTGCCGCGGTCCTCGGCGAACATCGCGCCGGTGGCGAACTTGCCGCGGATCGCGGGCGCCCCGGCCAGACCGTACAGCGCGTTGCGCATCTGGTCCTCGAGCAGCGGACGCTTCTCCTCGATGACCAGCACCGTGGACAGCCCCTGCGCGAACTCGCGCACGATCGTCGGGTCGAGCGGCCAGACCAGGCCGA
>CAIUGQ010000650.1 GCA_903898725.1 uncultured Burkholderiales bacterium
GTCGACTCGGCGATGAAGATGGCGCTGGCCTACCACCGCATCCGCGGCCAGGGGCACCGCCAGCTCTTCGTGTCGCGCGAGCGGGCCTACCACGGCGTCAACCTGGGCGGCGTCGCGCTGTCGGGCATGGTCAACAACCGCCGGACCTTCGGCGTGGGCCTGCCGGGCGTGCACTTCATGCGGCACACCGCGCTGCCCGACAACACCTTCGTTCGCGGCCAGCCCGAGACCGGGGGCGACCTCGCCGAGGACCTGCAGCGCATCTGCGCGCTGGTCGGCGGCGACAACATCGCGGCGGTGTTCGTCGAGCCGACCGCGGGCAGCTTCGGCTGCCTGCCGCCGCCGGTGGGCTACCTCGATCGGATCCGCGCGATCTGCGACCAGCACGGCATCCTGCTGGTGTTCGACGAGGTCATCACCGGCTGGGGGCGGATGGGCGCGCCGTTCGGTGCACAGAAGTTCGGGGTCACGCCCGACCTGCTGACGATGGCCAAGGCGATCACCAACGGCGCGCAGCCGCTGGGTGCGATCGCGGCGAAGCAGGCGATCTACGACACGATCACCGAGGCCGGTCCGGCGCAGGGGATCGAGTTCTTCCACGGCTACACGTACTCGGCGCATCCGGCGTCGTGCGCCGCGGGCCTCGCGATGATGGACATCTTCGAGCAGGAAGGGCTGATCGGCCGCGCGGCGGAGCTCTCGACCTACTTCCTCGATGCGGTGTATTCGCTGCGCGACCTGCCGTGCCTGGTCGACATCCGCGGCATCGGCATGATGGCGGCGATCGAGCTCTCCACGGCCGGCCAGCCGCCGGGGGCGCGCGGCCATGCCGCGCAGAAGGCGCTGTACGACGCGAACCTGAACCTGAAGTCGACCGGCGACAGCCTGATCCTCGCGCCGCCCTTCATCGCCGAGCGTGCGCACATCGACCGCATGGTCGAGACGCTGCGCGCGGTGCTCTCGACGTACTGAGCGCGCCCGGCCGCCGTCGGCGCGCGCGCCGACGGCGCGACCGATGTCCATCGGGCGCGTGCCGTCTTCACGAGGTCCGCGGCATGGTTCCTGCTACAACGGTGCCATGACACAACGACTCTCCGTCCAGAAGGACCGCCTGAAGTTCGTGCTGCTCGAGGGCATCCACCGTTCGGCGGTGGACGCGCTGGCGGCCGACGGCTACACGACGGTCGACACGTATCCGGGCGCGCTCGTCGGTGATGCGCTGGCCGAGGCGCTCGCCGACGCCCACTTCCTCGGCATCCGCTCGCGCACGCAGCTGACCGAGGCCGTGCTCGATGCGGCGCCGAAGCTGGTGGCGGTGGGCGCCTTCTGCATCGGCACCAACCAGATCGACCTGGCCGCCGCCGCCCGCCGCGGCGTGCCGGTGTTCAACGCGCCGTTCTCCAACACCCGCAGCGTCGCCGAGCTGGTGCTCGCCGAGACGGTGATGCTGCTGCGGGGCATCCCGCAGAAGAACGCGCTGCTGCACCGGGGTGGCTGGACGAAGAGCGCAGCGGGGTCGTACGAGGCCCGCGGCAAGGTGCTCGGCATCGTCGGCTACGGCCACATCGGCACGCAGATCGGCGTGCTCGCCGAGCAGCTCGGCCTGTCGGTGGTGTTCTGCGACGTGGAGACGAAGCTGCCGCTGGGCAACGCGCGTCAGCTCGCGACGCTCGACGAGGTGCTGGCGGTCTCGGACGTCGTGACGCTGCATGTGCCCGAGACCCCCGAGACGCAGATGATGGTCGGTGCCGCGCAGCTCGCGCGGATGAAGCCGGGTGCCAGCCTCATCAACGCGTCGCGCGGAACGGTGGTCGATCTCGACGCGCTGGCCGCCGCGCTCGAGTCCGGCCGGATCGCCGGGGCCGCGATCGACGTGTTCCCGGTCGAGCCCGAGCGCAACGACCAGGGCTTCGAGTCGCCGCTGGCGCGCTTCGACAACGTGATCCTCACGCCGCACATCGGCGGCTCCACGCTCGAGGCGCAGGAGAGCATCGGCCGCGAGGTCGCCGCCAAGCTCATCCGCTACAGCAACAACGGCTCGACCGTGAGCGCGGTGAACTTTCCGGAGGTATCGCTGCCGGCGCCCGCCGGCCAGAGCCGGCTGCTGCACATCCATCGCAACGTGCCGGGCATGCTGGCCCGCATCAACGACGAGTTCTCGCGTGCCGGCATCAACGTGGCGGCCCAGTACCTCCGCACCGACGAGCACGTCGGCTATGTGGTGATGGACGTCGATGCCACCGCGAGCGCGGTCGCCTACGAGGGGCTGTGCGGCATCCCGGGAACGATCCGCTGCCGGATCGTTTACTGAGCGCGGCGGCCCCGGGGCAGGGCGGGCCGGACTACCATCCGGCTCTCCCCTGACACCGCTCGCGAGGCCTCACATGAAGATCGCATTTCTCGGCACCGGACTGATGGGCACGGGCTTCGTGCGCCGCATGCTCGCGCAGGGCCACGAGGTCAGCGTCTGGAACCGCAGCGCCGACAAGGCGCGCGCGCTCGAGGCCCACGGCGCACGCGCCTGCGCGAGTGCCGCCGAGGCCGTCCGGGGTGTCGATCGGGTGCACCTGATGGTCGCCGACGACGCGGTGGTCGACGCGGTGCTCGAGCCGATCGTCGAAGCGATCCCGAGCGCCGCCTGGATCATCGACCACACCACCACCGCGACCACCCCGACCGCCGAGCGCGCCGCACGCTGGGCCGCGCGCGGGCGCCGCTTCGTGCATGCGCCGGTCTTCATGGGGCCGTCCAACTGCGTCGAGGGCACCGGCGTGATGCTGCTGTCCGGCGACAAGGCGCTGTGCGACGCGGTCACGCCGCTGCTCGAGCCGATGACGGGCAAGGTGGTCTACCTCGGGCCGCAGCCCGAGCGTGCGGCGTCCTTCAAGCTGTTCGGCAACCTGACGCTGATCGGCATCAGCGGCGTGATCGGTGACGTCTGCCGGCTGGCCGCCGCGGTCGGCATCCCGCCCGCCGAGGCGATGGGCCTGTTCGCGTCCTTCAATCCCGGCGCGACCCTGCCGGCGCGCGCCGCGAAGGTTGCCGCCGGTCCCTACGACCAGGTCTCCTTCGAGGTCGCGATGGCCCGCAAGGACGTGCGCCTGATGGTCGAGGAGGCCGCCCGCCACGGCGTGGACCTCGCGGTGATGCCGGCGGTCGCGGCGCTGCAGGATGCGGCGATCGCGCGCGGCGAGGGGGCGCTCGACGCGTCGGCGGCGTTCCGCTGGCCGCTCGTCTGACACCCTGACCGGGGCGGCAGGCGCGCCCATTCTTCGCGCCTCGCCGGCCGGTCCGACAGCCGGAGGACCGATTGACGCGCGCCGGCGCCGATCGAGGCACTTAGGCGACCCGGCGACGCGGATCGACCGTTCGTCGGCGGTGGAAACGGTTCCGCCCCCCGCGCTGGTCAGCGGGCCTTGGGGCTGACTAGGCTGCGGGTATGCCCGTCTTGTGTCCCCCGAGACCCGCTCCCGCTCGCGCTCGCCGCCAGCGGGGGTTCACGCTCGCCGAAGCGATGGTGGTGGTGTCCATCACCGGCATCCTGGTGGCCGTCTCGGTGCCGAGCCTGCGTCCGATGATGCAGCGCAATGCGGTCGCCGCTCAGGTGAACGCCCTGACCGCCGCGGTCCGCTACGCCCGGTCCGAGGCGATCGCCCGCGGCACGCCGGTCAGCCTGTGCCGCGCGGAATCGGCGACCTCGGTCGAGTGCGGCGGGGCGGCGCGCGACTGGGGCAGCTCGGGGTTCCTCGTCATCACCGACGGCGGCGCGCTCGGGGTGGTCGACGGCGACGACGAGGTGCTGCGCCGCTTCGCGCCCTCGGACGCCGGCATCGAGGTGCGGGCGACCCGCGGCTCGGTCGGCGCCGGCTTCGCGGCGGTGAGCTGGGGGGCCCTCGGCAATCTGGTCGCGCGTCCGGCCGGCGCAGGCATGCCGCAGTTCCGCATCCGGCCGAACGACGTCAGCGGCACGAGCTTCGATCGGCGGGTCTGCCTGTCGGCGAGCGGACGCCCGCGCCTGGCGCAAGAGGACGACCCCTGTGATGGCAACTGAGCGGCGAATCGGCACGCGCCGGCACAGCGCGGGCCTGAGCCTGATCGAGGTGCTGGTGTCCATGGTCATCAGCGCGATCGGCCTGATGGGCCTGATCGGCCTGCAGGTCGGCTCGATGCGCAGCGCCAAGTCGGCCCACCTGCAGTCGGCCGCCAACCTGCTGGTCGGCGACCTCGCGGACCGCATGCGTGCGAACGCCGGCGGGCACCGCGCGCCGCTCACCTACGCCACTGGCGGCACCTGGGCGTCGGTCTCCGGCGACGCCCCCGCTGCCACGGCGTGCGCGGACGAACCGCGCTGCACGGCCGAAGAGCGCATCCGCGAGGACATCGCGGCCTGGCAGCGGGCCATCGCGGCCGCGCTGCCCGAGGGCGGCGGCGTGGTGCTCGGCAACGCCGCCGACGGCTACCAGGTGGTGGTCGGCTGGCGCGAGCGCGACGCGACGGTCGAGGCCTCGAGTGTCAACGGTGCCTGCCCGGCCGCGGTGAGCGCGCCGTCGAACGTGCGCTGCCTCGTCGTGAGCGTGATGCTGTGACCCCTGTCCCTGTCTCTGTCCCTGTCCCTGTCCCCGCCCGTCCCGGCGCCACCGGCCTGTCGCGAGCGCAGCGCGGCCGCTCGATCATCGAGCTGATGATCTCGGTGGCGATCGGCATGGCGATGACGCTCGGCCTGTTCGGCATCTACCTGAATGCGCGCTCGGGCGCCGCGGGCACGGATGCCGACGCCGCGATCGCCGACTCCGGCCGGCACGCGCTCGCGGTGGTCGGTCGGGCGCTGCGCCAGGCGGGCTACCTGCGGCAGGCGCATCACGACGACAGCTGGGCGGTGATGCCGGACGCCGGTTTTCGCTCGTTCGACGCCTGCCTCGGCGGCTACGAGGACGTCGGTGCCGCGACGCCGGTCTGTCGCAACGCCGATGGCGAGCCGGACAGCTTCCGGGTGTTCCATGCGGTGGACATCACCGAGACTGCCGGCGGCCCCACGTTCAGGACGGTGGCGGTCGATGCGGCCCGCGGCCGCGGTGTCGACTGCATGGGCGACGAGGTGCCGCTGCCGGCCGCGCCCGAGACCGCGAACTTCTCGGTCGAGAACCGCTACTTCATCCAGACACACCCGCGCACCGGGCTGCGCGAGCTGTACTGCCGGGGCGGCGCCGAGGGGCGTACCCAGCCGGTGGTGGAGGGCGTCGAGGACATGGTGCTGCGCTTCGCGGTCGACTGGGCCGACGATGCGGGCGGGGTGCGCGACATGTCGGCCGACACGCTGATGCGGGCCGACGAGGTGCCGGCCTCCGCCTGGAGCTGGTCCGAGATGAACGGCTCCAACGCCTCGGTCCGCTCGCGGCGTGTCCTGGCGGTGGAGGTGTGTCTGCTCGTGCGCTCGCCTGTGCCCGAACCTGGCCTGGAGCGCACGTACGTCGACTGTCGGGGCGCGACCCGCACCGACCGCGACGGCGTCGCGCGTCAGGCGTTCCGCGCCACGATCGGCGCGCGCAACCACGTGGGTGGATCGTGAGCGGTCCGCGCGGCATGCGCCGGGCGCAGCGCGGCGTGGTCATGATCATCTCGCTGGTGATGCTGGTGACCGTCACGCTGATCGCGCTGTTCGCCGCGCAGGGCGTGCTGCTGGGCGAGCGGATGGCCGGCAACGAGCGTGACCGGATCATCGCGCTGCAGGCGGCCGAGGCCGCGCTTCGCGATGCCGAGGCGTCGCTGCCGACGCTGGTCGGCGCGACCCCCGACTGCGAGACCCTGTTCACCGCGGCCTGCACCAACGGGCTGTGCACCACCGGTGCCGCCGTGCCGGAGACGCCGGTCTGGCAGGGGCGCGAGCAGCAGGCGATCGTCTACGGCGCCCATACCGGCAAGGCCCAGATCAGCTTCAACGGCAAGGTGGCGCCGACCCAGCCGCGATTCCTCGTCGAATGGATGGTCCGCGACGTCCAGGTCAACGGCGTGCGCCCGGTCGACGGCGAGACCCGGCGCGGCCTGTTCCGCATCTATGCCTGGGGCTACGGCATGCGGGCAGGCACGCAGGTCCTGCTCGAGTCGCTGATCTCGCATCCGAACAACTACTGCAGCGGGCTGTGAGGCTCACCGTCATGAACACCGACTACCCTCGTCTCGCGCTCCCGGGTCCGACACGCCGAGTGACGCTCGGCATCGCCTGGCTCGCGGCGGCGCTCGTGGCCTGCGTGTTGCCCGCGGCGGCCAGCGCGCAGGGCGCGCCCTACCAGCTGCCGATGGTGGGCAAGAGCCGCGGCACGCCGATGCTGATGCTCAACATGTCGCGCGACCACCAGCTGTCGTACCGCGCCTATGTCGAGTACACCGACCTCGACGGCGACGGCGAGCTCGAGCGCACCTACAAGCATTCCCAGACGTTCGACTACTACGGCTACTTCGATCCGTACCGCTGCTACACCTACAGCGACGGCCGCTTCAAGCCCGGCAGCGTCACCTCCGACAAGTACTGCTCGGGCGCCTGGTCGGGCAACTTCCTGAACTGGGCGACGATGACCCGCCTGGACGTGGTCCGCCGCATCCTCTACGGCGGCTTTCGATCGACGGACGAGTCCGGTCTGACGGTGCTCGAGCGGGCCTACCTGCCGACCGATGCCCATTCGTTCGCCAAGTACTACGCCGGCGCCGACATCTCGAAGCTGACGCCGTTCAGCGTCCCCGAGCTGACGATGTGCAACACGACGCCCGGCCCCACCTCCGGGACCGAGTCGGCCTCGCACACCAACCGTCAGGCGCCGCTGCTGAAGGTCGCCGCCGGCAACTACCAGCTCTGGAACAACAACGAGCGCTGGCAGTGCTACTGGTCGGAGGAGCGCGGGGCGAGCTGGACAAGCAATGCCGACGACAAGGCCAAGACCGGGCTCAACGCCGAGATCAGCAACCCGTCGCGCGATTCCAAGGGCCTGTCGGTCGGCGGCAACGGACCGAACTTCATCGTCCGCGTCGAGGCCTGCAATGGTGCCACCGCGGCGTCGGGCTCGACCGAGCCCTGCACGGCCTATCCGTCGGGCAACCGCAAGCCCACCGGACTGCTGCACGACTTCGGCCAGGACAACAAGATGCTCATCGGCCTGATGACCGGGTCGTACGAGAAGAACATCTCCGGCGGCGTGCTGCGCGCGAACATCGCGAGCTTTCGCGACGAGGTGCATGCGGACACCGATGGCCGCTTCAAGAGCGACGTCTACGGCATCGTCCACAACCTCAACCAGATCCGGATCTACGGCTACAACTATGCCGACGGCAGCTACATCACGTACGACAACAACTGCACGTACCAGCTGATCGGCCTGACCGACGGACGCTGCCGCAGCTGGGGCAACCCGATGTCGGAGATCTACATCGAGTCGCTGCGCTACCTGGCCGGTGCGAGCCCGACCTCGGCCTACGCGACGAGCGGCGGCGCCGATGCCACCCTGAACCTGAAGTCGCCGACCTGGAAGGACCCGTTCGGGCCGTTCAAGCGCAGCAACCCGACGCCCAGCAGCGAGAAGCTGCCCGGCGTGAACCAGTGCTCGCCGCTGCACGTGCTGAACTTCAATGCGTCGGTCTCGTCGTGGGATCACGCCAGCACGGCCGACATCACCTCGATCGGCGCCTCGGCGACCGCGGCGGCCTGGACCCGCAGGGTCGGCGACGGCGAGGGCCTCGCCGGCAAGACCCTGCCCATCGGCAACAACGGCAGCACCGCCAACGGCCTGTGCACGCCCAAGCCGATCACCGACCTGGGCACGATCCACGGGCTGTGCCCGGAGGCGCCGACCCAGCAGGGCACCTTCCTGATGGCGGGGGCCGCCTACTGGGCCCGGTCCGACCGGATCCGCACCGATCTGCGCGACGTGCCGGCCGACACCGACACCCTGCGCCCGTTGCGGGTCAACACCCTGGGCGTGGCGCTCGCCACCAACACGCCGGTGATCCGGATCCCGGTGCCGGGCAGCATCGGCCCCGGCGGCCAGGTCGGACCGCCGACCAACACCTTCGTCACGCTGCAGCCGACCTACCTGCTCGACCTCGGCGCCCGCAAGGGCAACGGCACGCTGGTCGACTTCCGCGTCGTCTATCAGGACATCCAGCGCGGCTATGGCCGGTTCTACGTCAACTGGGAAGACAGCGAGCAGGGCGGCGACTACGACCAGGACGCATCGGGCTACATCAAGTACTGGTTCAGCGCCGACCGCAGCACGCTCTATGTCGAGACCCTCGTCACCGGCTACTCGAGCGGCAACCCCCAGGGTTACGGCTACATCATCAACGGCACGACCACCGACGGCCCGCGCTTCCATTCCGGCGCCGCCTCGTTCTCGTACACGCCGGCGCAGCGCACCAACATCTACCGTGCCGTCTCCGGCTCGTCCAGCTTCGAGTCGACGCTGTCCGCCGCGCCCATCAACGGCGTGGCCGGCAGCCGCATCAACGCCGACGGCGGCTGCAGCGGATGCCTCTCGGCGGGCGGATGGGACACCAACGGCGTCGATGCGGACGACCGTGGCAAGCCGACCGTCGCCGTCTACAGCGTGCGCGGCACCACTGGCGAAACCCTGCGCGACCCGATGTGGTACGCGTCCAAGTGGGGCGGGTTCGACGATCTGGACGGCGACGGCAAGCCCTCGGGCATCGCCGAATGGGCGGCGCGCAATCGCCAGCGGCCCGAGAACCGTGGGCTGAGCGATGCGCAGGCTGCCAACGTGGTGTCGCCGGACAACTTCTTCTTCGCCGCCAATCCGGGCGAACTGCCGTCCGCGCTGCGCGAGGCGCTGTCGATCGTCTACGGCAGCGCCTCGCTGTCGGGGATGTCGGTGACCTCGCGGCTGCTGGTGCCGCAGGGCGTGACCCCCGAGACCCGGGCCTACACCGCGACGTTCACCGGTGACTGGACCGGCGACGTGCTCGCCTACGGCTTCACGTCCAGCGGGCAGCCGGCCGACAAGGGCCTGTCGGCGCGTTCGCAGCTCGATTCGGCCGCCTTCGGCAACCGCGCGATCTTCACGCGCAACGGCGCGCAGGGCGTCAAGTTCGACTGGACGTCGATCGACGACGACTTCCGCACCAGCCTGCGCCGGGATCCGCGGAACGGCCAGATCAACGACGTCGACGTCGGTCGCGCACGGCTGGACTGGCTGCGCGGCGACAAGTCCGGCGAGGTGCAGAACGGCGGGCTGCTGCGCGACCGCACCTCGCGTCTGGCCGACATCGTCAACTCGACCCCGCTGCCGGTCGGTCCGCCGCGGATGCTGCAGCGGATCGGTGCGCCGCTGCCGGGCTACGCGGCCTTCCGCTCCGACCACAAGAACCGGATGCCGATGGTCTACGTCGGCTCCAACGGCGGCATGCTGCATGGCTTCGAGGCCGACACCATGCGAGAGCGCTTCGCCTTCGTGCCGCGGGCGCTGCGCGGCAAGCTGTCGGCCCTCACCGATCCGGGGTATGCCCACCAGTTCTACGTGGACGGCTCGCCGTTCGTGGCGGACGTCACCGTGTCGGGCAGCTGGCGGACCGTGCTGTTCGGTTCGCTCGGGGCGGGCGGCCGGGGCATCTATGCGCTCGACGTGACGCGACCGGCGAGCATCAGTTCCGGCTCCGCCGACACCGTCGTGATGTGGGAGTTCTCCAGCGACGACGATCCCGACTTCGGCTACGTCATCGGCCAGGCGAGCGAACGCGCCGACTTCCAGCCGAACCAGGTGGTCAAGCTCGCCGACGGCAACTACTGGCTCGCGGTCGGCAACGGCGTGGCGAGCACGAGCGGCAAGGCCTACCTGTTCCTGCTGCGCGTCTCGGGCCCGGGCAGCTCCGGCTGGGCCGAGGGCTCGAGCTACATCAAGATCGAGGTCAGCAACCAGACCGACAACGGACTGGCGATGCCCTTCCTGGTCGACGGCGACAACGACGGCACGATCGACACCGGCTATGCCGGCGACCTGCGCGGCAACCTCTGGAAGTTCGACCTGTCGTCGAGCTCGCCGAGCGCGTGGGCGACGGCGGCCGGCAAGGGCCGCCCGATGTTCATCGCAAAAACGGCAGGCAACGTCCTCCAGCCGATCACCGCGGCACCGGTCGCCGCGCGGCTCGACCCGCGGATCGGCGGCACCTTCGTGGTGTTCGGCACCGGCAAGCTCTACGAGCTGGCCGACCTCGAGAGCAGCACCGCGCAGTCGGTCTACGGCATCTGGGACAACGGCACGAGCACGGCGGTCGCCAAGAACACGCTGGTCAAGCAGGACATCATCGCGGCCGACGGCGCGAGCGCCGACTACCGTGACCTCACCTCGAAGGACGTGTGCCTGTCGGCCGGTCAGGCCGGCTGCCTGACGGCCACGACGTTCAAGCGCGGCTGGTACATCGACCTGCCGTCGGGCGGCTCCACGCCGTCCGAGCGCATGGTGTTCAAGCCGACGATCGACGCCGGCGCCGACCTGCTGCTGACGACGACCGTGCCGGGCGGCAGCGAAGGCTGCGGCGGCGACGGCACCACCTGGTACATGCGGTTGGCGCTGGCCAGCGGCGCTTCGCTCAAGGCACCGCTCTACGACACGAACGGCGACCGCCGTCTCGACTCGCGCGATGCGGTCACCTCGGGCGCCAAGCGGCCCGGCATCAGGAAGAGCGGCCGGCTGCTGCAGAAGTTCCACAGCTGCACCGGCGCCGACTGCCCGCCGCCCAGCTGCCTGCTTGCCCAGGGCGATACCACCGGTGCCGTCGGCAACGACGTCACCCGATGCCCGCGCGTCGATACCGGCCGCCTGAACTGGCGCGAGATCGTCCGATGAACCCGACCGGAGCTCCTTCCATGCATGCCTCGCCGCGACGTATCCAGGCCGGCTTCACCCTGGTCGAGATGGCCATCGTGGCCACGCTGATCTCGATCCTCGCCGCCTTCGCGATCCCGGCCTACAAGGACTCGGTGGACCGCTCGCACCGCTCGGGCGCGCGGCAGTCGCTGATGAGCGCGGCGCAGTGGATGGAGCGTCACTACTCGTCGAACAACACGTACTGCGCGTCGGCCACCAACTGCGGCACCGATCCGCTGCCCGAGTCGCTGAAGGCGGTGCCCGCGAGCGGTGCCCGGGCCTACACGATCACCGTCACCACCCCGTCGGCCACGCAGTACCTGCTGACGGCGACCCCCGTGAGCACGGGCCCGATGCGCTCGGACACGCGCTGCAACGCGCTGACCCTGGACCACCGCGGCGTGCAGGCCGTGACCGGCACCGCCGCCGCGAACACCTGCTGGCGCAAGTAAGCGCCGAGCGCCCTCAGCGCGCCGTCATGCCGCCGTCGACGACCAGTTCGGTGCCGGTGATGAACGCGGCGTCGTCGGAGGCGAGAAAGACGATGCCGCGCCCGATGTCGTCGGCCGTCGCCATTCGCGCGAGCGGGTGCGCCCCCGCCATCATCCGGTCGATCTGATCGGGCGGCACGCCGTTGGCGCGCATGCCGGCGGCCACGCCCTGCGCCATGTCGGTGTCGACGATGCCGGGGTGGATGGAGTTGACCCGGATCCGGTAGCCGAGGTGCGCGGCCTCGACCGCGCACGACTTCGAGAACAGCCGCACGCCACCCTTGGTCAGGCAGTAGAGCGAGGCCATCTGCGAGCCCTTCAGGCCCGCGACCGAGGACAGGTTGACGATCGAGGCCAGCGGCAGGTCGCGCGAGCGCGACTTCATCGCGCGGAACGCGTGCTGGGTGCCGAGCACCACGCCCTTGAGGTTCACGTCGAACAGCCGGTCGATCGAGGCCGCATCGGCGTCCTCGGTGCGGCCGTGCATGAAGAGGCCCGCGTTGTTCACCAGCACGTCGAGACGGCCGTGCGCGGCGAGCGTCGCCTCGAGCACGGCGCCCCACTGTGTGTCGTCGGTGACGTCGTGGCGCAGGTAGCGCACGCGGCCGCCCGAGGCCGCGATGACCGCGCCGAGGCCGTCGCCCGGGGCCTCGCGCAGGTCGGTGGCGATCACCTGCGCGCCGTTCTCGGCGAGCAGCCGGCAGGTGGCGGTGCCGATGCCGCCGGCAGCGCCGGTGACGATCGCGATCCGGTCGTCGACTCGATTCATGGTGTGTCTCCGTGGTGAATGCCGTGGCGGCGGTTCAGGGCCGCAACGCCGCGGTGATGCGGGCCTCGATGGCGGCGGTGTCGAGCGTGCCCCGCAGGCCGATCACGACCAGCCGGCCGGTCGCATCGCCTCGGGCGGCGGGCGAGCCGGCCGGTGCCGTGTGGATCCGGATGCGGGCGCCGACCGCCTGAAGCACCCGGCGCTCGCCGCCGTGGTCGCGCATCGCGCCCTTCGCCCGGATCAGGCCGAGCGTGGGATCGGCAAGCGCGGCGCCGAGCGCGGCGACGTCGATCGGCGCGCCGATCTCGAAGCTCGCGCTCTCGAACAGCTGGGCGGCGGGGCGGCTGCGGCGCGCGCCCGGGTCGCCGGTGAAGAGGCCGGTGCCGTCGTGCGCCGGCGCCCGGACCGGCGCGTCCGCGTCGGCCAGACCGAGCACGACCTGCGCCGGGACCTGCGCGTCGGTCGCCTCGATCCGCACCGCCCGCGGTGCGGCGCCGTCGAGCCAGGTGCGCAGCGCGTCGAGCGTGTCGGCGGGCACCAGGTCGATCTTGTTCAAAACGAGCAGGTCGGCCTCCTCGAGCTGGCGCAGCACGGTGTCGCCGACATAGCGATCGACCGCGCGTGCACGCACCGTCTCCGCGTCGGCCAGCACCACCACGCCATCGACCTCGATGCCCGGGACCAGCCGTACCGAGCGCGCGACCGCGCCGGGCAGCGCGACGCCGCTCGTCTCGATCAGCAC
>CAIUGQ010000651.1 GCA_903898725.1 uncultured Burkholderiales bacterium
CGTCACCGAACATGCCGGCGACGCCGACTTCCGCGGCGTCTCGCGCGGGTTCCCGCATCTGCACGAGACCTACAAGAACATGATCGTGCCGGCGAACCCGAGCTTCGTCGAAGAGCACATCCGGCGCCTGACCGCCGCGGGGATCCAGAGCGAGTTCCAGGTCTACAACATCAACAGCTTCGAGACCATCGAGCGGATGATCCGGCGCGGCGTCTACAAGGGCCCGCTGGTGATGAACTGGGTGGCGATCAGCGGCGGCATGGACCAGGCCAACATCTACAACCTCGCCAACATGCTGCGGGCCGTGCCCGACGGCGCGGTGGTCACGGTCGAGAGCTCGGTGCTCAACGTGCTGCCGATCAACATGATCGGCATCGCGCTCGGCCTGCACGTGCGATGCGGCATCGAGGACGTGCTGTGGAAGCAGGATCGCTCCGGCAAGATGAGCTCGGTCGAACAGATCAGGCAGCTGGTCCGCATCTCGAAGGAGTTCGGCCGTCCGATCGCCACCGGACAGCAGGCGAAGGAGATCTGCAAGATCGGCGTGTTCTACGACACGGTCGACGAGACGCTGGCCGCCAACGGCTTCGCGCCCAACCGCAACGGCGGGAACCAGGGCTTCCTGCACAAGGCGGCCTGAGCCCACCCGACAGACGCGACACCCGGACGCCCGGGCGCGCGGCCCACGAGACACAGTCCGAGGACCTCGGGATCCTCGGCGCAACTGGAGACAGACCATGACGAGATCGATCACGCGCGTCTGCGCCGTGCTGGCCCTGGCGACGCTGACGTCGACCGCCTGGGCGTGGGGCGACAAGCCCCTGAAGCTCATCGTGCCCGCGCCGCCGGGCGGCACGATGGACATCGTGGCCCGGATGCTGGGCCAGCAGCTGACGGCCGACATCGGGCAGCCGGTGATCGTCGAGAACAAGCCGGGCGCCGGCGGCGGCATCGGCATCCAGGCGCTGCTGCAGGCGCCCGCCGACGGCAACACGCTGCTGGTCGGGGCCAGCAACCTGCTGGCAGAGATCCCGCACGTCATCAAGCAGCCCTTCGACCCGCTCAAGGACGTCGTCCCCCTCGCGACGGTCGCCCGTTCCGGGATCGTGCTGGTGGCGAACGCGACGAGTCCGGCGCGCGACTTCCGGGGCCTGGTGAGCGAGCTCGAGAAGAAGAAGGGCAAGTCGAGCTATGCGACCTACAGCGTGGGAACGGTGTCGCACTACGCAGGCGCGATCATGAGCGAGCAGCTCAATCTCGACATGCAGCACGTGCCCTTCGCCGGCTCGCCCCCCGCGCTGCAGAACCTGCTCGCCGGCGAGGTCGACATCATGTTCGACGGGATGCTCACCTCGGTGCCGCTGATCAAGTCGGGCCGGCTGCGACCGTTCGCCTACACCGGCAGCGTCCGCTCGCGGCACCTGCCGGACGTGCCCACGATGGCGGAACTGGGCTTCCCCCAGCTGCAGTTCGTCGGCTGGATCGGGGTGATCGGGTCGTCCAAGCTCGCGCCCGCCGACCTCGTCAAGATCCAGGCGGCCCTGAAGAAGGCCGCCAGCACGCCGAGCCTGCAGCAGCGGCTGTTCGACACCGGGCTCGAGCCGGAGGTCAACGTCGACCTGCCGTCGCTCACGCAGGAGACCCGCGAGATCTCCGATCGCAACGCGGCGATCGTCAGGAAGTTCGGCATCAAGCTCTGAACGACC
>CAIUGQ010000652.1 GCA_903898725.1 uncultured Burkholderiales bacterium
AGCAGCGGCCTGCCGACCGAGCCCGGATGCGCGAGCGCGTCCTCGGCGCCGATGGCGGTGACCCAGCCGAGCTCGCTCGCGGCATAGGCCTCGTTCACGATCGGCCCCCACCACTCGATCATCGCGCGCTTGGTCTGCGGCGGACAGGGCGCACCGGTGGTGAGCACGAAGCGCAGCGACGAGGCGTCGAAGGCGCGGCGCGTCGCCTCGGGCAGGCGCAGCAGCCGGTGCATCATCGTCGGCACCAGGTACAGGTGCGTGACGCGGTGACGCTCGATCGAGGCCAGCAGGGCCTGCGCATCGAAGCGCGGCTCGATCCGCAGCCACGCGCCGCGTGCGGCGGCGAAGAGCGCATACGAGGACGGCGCGCTGTGATAGAGCGGCGCTGCGATCAGGCATCGGGAATCGGGGCCGATGCCGAAGACGGCCTCGAGCAGCGCCGCGTTGGCCGCGGCCTGCTCGACGGCCCGGGACGGGTCCGGCGGCAGGCGGCGCACGCCCTTGGGCCGACCGGTCGTCCCCGAGGTGTAGGGCACGAAGCCGCGGGGCGCGCGCGGCGGCCCGGTGTAGCGCTCCTGCGCGGGCAGCCAGGCCTCCCAGGCGACACAGCCCGGGGGCAGTTCGAGGGCGGCGTCGTCGAGCCGGTACGCGGCGGCCACCGAAGGCTCGGGACGGACGGCGAGCCGGGCCTGCTCGCCGATCGACGCGGGAATGCCCGGGGCGATGCGCGCGAGCAGGTCACGGTCGGCGATCAGCACCTTCGAGGCGCTGTCGGCGAGGATGAAGCCCGCCTCCTCGGCCTTGAAGTGCCAGTTGATCGCGCAGAAGTAGGCGCCGAGCGTGCGGGCCGCGAGCATGGCGACGAGCAGGCCCGGCTGGTTGCGCGACATCAGCGCGACGGTGTCGCCCTGGTCGACGCCGAGGCGCTGCAGGCCGCCCGCTGCGCGGGCCACCATGGTCTCGAGGGTCGCGGGGTCGAAGCTCTGGCGGTCGAAGGACAGGGTCGGGAACATGGGGGCTCGGCGTGGCGCGGCACAGTGTAGGACGCATCACGCCGGGCTGCACGCACCGCGCACGTCGACCATGCCGGAACGCGAGCGGATGCATCGCCCGCCGCGCGAGCGGACGGAACGCCCGCAGCGCGCGCGGATCCAACGCCCGCCGCGCGGGCGGGCCGCGCTCAGTCGAACATCGCGGCGAGCGCGGTGCCCGGATCCGGCGCGCGCATGAACGCCTCGCCGACCAGGAACGCGCCGACGCCCGCCGCGCGCATGCGCGCGACGTCCGCCTGCGAGAGGATGCCGCTCTCGGTCACCACCAGCCGCTCGGGCGGAATCCGGTGCAGCTGCGACAGCGTGGTCTCGAGACTGACGTCGAAGGTCCGCAGGTCACGGTTGTTGATGCCGAGCAGCGGCGTGCGAAGGCGCAGCGCGCGGTCGAGCTCCGCCGCGTCGTGCACCTCGACCAGCACGTCCATCCCGAGTCCGAGCGCGCAGGCCTCGAGCGCGGCCAGCCGGGCATCGTCGAGCGCCGCGACGATCAGCAGCACGCAGTCGGCGCCCCAGGCGCGGGCCTCGTAGACCTGGTACTCGTCGACGAGGAAGTCCTTGCGCAGCGCCGGCAGCGCGCAGGCCGCGCGCGCGGCGACCAGGTACTCGGGTGCACCCTGGAAGAAGCTCACGTCGGTCAGCACGGACAGACAGGCGGCCCCGCCCTGCTCGTAGCTCGCGGCGATCGCGGCCGGGTCGAAATCGGCACGCAGCACGCCCTTGCTCGGACTCGCCTTCTTGACCTCCGCGATCACCGCGGAGCGACCGGCCGCGAGCTTCGCGCGCAGCGCGGCCTCGAACCCTCTCAGGGCGCGGGCGCGGTCGTCGCCGCGCCCCGCGGCTTCGGCCTCGCGCCGCAGTTCGGCCAGCGGCAGCCGCGCGCGCGCGGCCTCGATCTCGTCGGCCTTGACGGCGAGGATGCGCTGCAGGACATCGGACATCGTGCGTCCCCTCAGGCGGCCGTCTGCTGCGCCAGCCGGCGCGTGCAGGCGACGAAGGCCTCGAGCTTCGCGCGGGCCGCGCCGGAGGCAATCGCCTCCTGCGCCCGCACGATGCCGGCGGGGATCGACGGCACGAGATTGGCCGCATAGAGCGCGGCGCCGGCGTTCAGCGCGACGATCTCGCGCGGCGTGCCGGGCACGTTGTCGAGCGCCTCGACCAGCATCGCCTTCGACTCGGCGGCATCGGCCACGCGCAGGCCGCGGTTGGACACCATCTGCAGACCGAAGTCCTCGGGATGGATCTCGTACTCGCGGATCTCGCCGTTCTTCAGCTCGCCGACGACCGTCGCCGCGCCGAGCGAGACCTCGTCCATGCCGTCTTTGCCGTAGACGACCAGCACGTGGTCGGCACCGAGCTGCTTCATCACGCGGACCTGGATGCCGACGAGGTCGGGGTGGAACACGCCCATCAGCGTGTTCGGCGCACCGGCCGGATTGGTCAGCGGCCCGAGGATGTTGAAGATGGTCCGCACGCCGAGCTCGCGCCGCACGGGGGCGACGTTCTTCATCGCCGGATGGTGGTTGGGCGCGAACATGAAGCCGATGCCGGTCTCGGCCAGGCACTCCGCCACCTGCGGGGCGCTCAGCATGATGTTGGCGCCGAGCGCCTCGAGCACGTCGGCGGCGCCCGACTTCGAGGAGACGCCGCGATTGCCGTGCTTGG
>CAIUGQ010000653.1 GCA_903898725.1 uncultured Burkholderiales bacterium
AGACCTGGGCGCGCGGCGGGCGCTGGGCGATGGTGGTCACCCCGCCGGCCTCGCTGCCGGCGTCGGCCGACGAGACACGCATCGCCCGCGCGATCGCCGGGCTCGAGCGCGTGGACCGCGCCGGCGCGGCCGCCGGCTGGGAGGCGATGGTCGAGCGCTGGCCGTCAGGCCGCCTCGGCCGCTTCGCGCGCGGCACTGCCCGTCTGGCACGTGGCGATGCACGCGGGGCCGCCGAGGACCTGCGCGTCGCGATCGCGGCGGATCCGGCCTTCGCCGATGCCTGGAACAACCTCGCCCGGGCGCTGGCCGCGCAGGGCGATCGCGACGCCGCCCGTGCCGCGGCCGACCGGGCCGTCGCGCTCGGCGGCGCGCGCCTCGACGCCTACCGGGACACCCGCGCCGCGCTCGGGGACTGACAGGCTCGCCTGCGCGGCCATCGCGCGCCCGGCAGCAGGCGGGAGGCTATGATGCGGACGCCTTCGAACCGACCCCGCGTGCCGCGTCATCGCGACGATGAAGCTCTTCCTGCTCAAGCGCCTCGCGACCCTGCTGGCCACGCTGCTCGGCGCGTCGCTCGTTGTCTTCCTCGTGCTCGAGATCCTGCCCGGCGACGCGGCGCAGATGATGATGGGGCCCGATGCCGCGCCGGAGGCGGTCGCCGCGCTGCGAACCAAGCTCGGACTCGATCGCGCGCCGCTCGAGCGCTACCTCGCGTGGGTGGGCGGGATGCTGACGGGGGAACTCGGCACCAGTCATGCCTACGGCACGCCCGTCGCGGGGCTGATCGTCGAGCGCCTGGCGCTGACCGTGCCGCTCGCGCTCATGGCGATGTCGATGACCGTCGTGCTCGCGCTCTCCGCCGGCGTGTACGCCGCCTCGCGCCATCATCGGCTCGGGGACGTCGGCGTGATGGGCCTCACCCAGGTCGGCATCGCGATCCCGAACTTCTGGTTCGCGATCCTGCTCATCCTGCTGTTCGCGGTGAACCTGCGCTGGTTCGCTGCCGGCGGCTTCCCGGGCTGGGCCGAGGGCGCGGGGCCAGCGCTCAAGGCACTGGTGCTGCCGGCGGTCTCGCTCGCGGTCGTGCAGTCGGCGATCCTCGCCCGGATCACCCGCTCCGCGGTCCTCGACGTGCTGCGCGAGGACTTCGTGCGGACGGCGCGGGCCAAGGGCCTGTCGCGCCGCGCGGCGCTCTGGGGCCATGTGCTGCGCAACGCGCTGATCCCGGTGGTCACGGTGATGGGGCTGCAGTTCGCGACGCTGCTGGCCGGCACCATCGTCGTCGAGAGCGTGTTCTACCTGCCCGGGCTCGGCCGGCTGATCTTCCAGTCGATCTCGAACCGCGACCTGATCGTGGTGCGCAACTGCGTGATGCTGCTGGCGGCGATGGTGGTGGTGGTCAACTTCGTGGTCGACCTGCTGTATGCGGTGATCGATCCGCGCCTGTCGCCCGCCGACGCATGAGCACCGTGGCGAGTACCGCTCCGATGGCCGCGACGAGCTTCGCGCGCCGCGCGCTGCGCCATCCGAGCTTCGTGGCCGGTGCACTGCTGTCGTCGCTCGTCGTGGCCGCGGCGCTGCTGTCGCTCGTCTGGACGCCGTGGCCGCCCGGGGACATCGACGTGATGCGCAAGCTGCAGCCGCCGTCGGCCTCGCACTGGCTCGGCACCGACGCGTTCGGCCGAGACGTCGTCTCGCTGCTGCTGGCCGGAGCGAGGAACTCGCTGCTGGTCGGGACCGTCGCGGTCGCGGTCGGCCTGGTGTTCGGGACCGCGCTCGGGCTGCTCGCCTCGGCCCGGCGCGGCTGGGTCGAGGAGGTGATCATGCGCCTGACCGACTTCACCTTCGCGTTCCCCGCGCTGCTGTCGGCCATCATGATGACCGCGGTGTTCGGCCCCGGCATCGTGGTGTCGATCGTCGCGATCGGGCTGTTCTACGTGCCGGTGTTCGCGCGGATCACGCGCGGCTCGGCGAACGCGGTGTGGTCGCGCGAGTTCGTGCTGGCGGCGCGGGCCGCCGGCCGCGGCCGGATGCGCATCACGCTCGAGCACGTGCTGCCGAACATCGCCTCGGTGCTGATCGTGCAGGGTACGGTGCACTTCGCGCTCGCCATCCTGGCCGAGGCGGCGCTGTCCTACCTCGGCCTGGGGACGCAGCCGCCGCAGCCCTCGTGGGGACGGATGCTCAACGACGCGCAGGCGCTGCTGTTCCAGGCGCCGCGGCTCGCGGTGTTCCCCGGCATCGCGATCGCGGTCGCGGTGCTCGGGCTGAACCTGCTCGGCGACGGGCTGCGCGACCTGCTCGATCCACGTCTGGCGAGGCGGCGGTGAGCGGGTCGACGAGCACATCGACCGGCGGCGAGCGCGAGCCGCTGCTCGAGGTGCGCGACCTGCGGGTGTCGCTGCCCACCGCGCGCGGACCGGCCGAGGCGGTGCGCGGCGCGGGGTTCACGCTCGCGCGCGGCGAGACGCTCGGGCTGGTCGGCGAGTCGGGCTGCGGCAAGTCGGTGACCGCGCTCGCGCTGATGGGCCTGCTGCCCGAGGGGGCGACCGTGCGCGGCAGCGTGCGCTTCGGCGCACGCGAGCTCGTCGGGCTCGACGACGCCGCGATGTGCCAGCTCCGCGGCGATCGCATCGCGATGGTCTTCCAGGAGCCGATGACCTCGCTCAACCCGCTGCACACCGTCGGCCGCCAGGTCGCCGAGCCGTTGCGGCTGCATCGCGGCCTCGATGCCGCCCCCGCGCGCGCCGAGGCGATCGCGCTGCTCGAGCGGGTCGGCCTGCCGGATGCGCGCCGCCGCGTCGACGCCTATCCGCACCAGCTCTCGGGCGGCCAGCGCCAGCGGGTGACGATCGCGATGGCGCTCGCCTGCGGCCCCGACCTGTTGATCGCCGACGAGCCGACGACCGCGCTCGACGTCACGATCCAGGGCCAGATCCTCGACCTGATCGCGGAGCTCGTCGCCGAGCGCGGCATGGCGCTGATCCTGATCTCGCACGAGCTCGGCGTGATCGCGGAGAACGTCGATCGGATGATGGTGATGTACGGCGGCACGGTGGTCGAGCACGGGCCGACGACCGAGGTGTTCCGCCGGCGCGCGCATCCCTACACCCGCGGCCTGTTCGGTGCGCGGCCACGCCTGGGGGCCTCGCGCGCGGCGCCGCTGGCGACCATCCCGGGCACGGTGCCCGACCTCGCCGACCTGCCGGTCGGATGTCCGTTCGCCGGGCGCTGCGAGCGGGTGATCGAGGCCTGTCGGGCGGCGCTGCCGGCAGAGGTCCCGGTGGGCCCGGGGCACGACGCTCGCTGCATCCGGATCGGCGAGCCGACATGAGCGCCGTGCCGTCATGAGCGTGCCGCTGCTGGCGATCCGCGATCTGGTGCGCCGCTACCGACTGCCCCGCACGCGGCTCTTCGGTCCGCCGCCCGAACTGCTCGCGGTCGACGGCGTGAGCCTGTCGATCGATGCCGGCCGAAGCCTCGGCGTCGTCGGTGAATCAGGCTCGGGCAAGTCCACGCTGGCGCGAGCCGCGATGGCGCTGGAGGCACCGAGCTCGGGCACCGTCTCGCTGATGGGGCAGGACCTGAATGCGCTCGCACCCGATGCGTTGCGGCGCGCACGCCGCGACTTCCAGATGGTCTTTCAGGATCCGTACGGCTCGCTCGATCCGCGCCAGACCGTCGAGCGCATCGTCGCCGAGCCGCTGGCGGCCATCGGGCCGATGGCCGTCGGCGAACGCCGCGAGCGGGTCGGCGAGGCGCTGGCCTCGGTGGGCCTGCGCGCGGGCGACCTCGCCAAGTACCCGCACGAGTTCTCGGGCGGCCAGCGCCAGCGGATCGCGATCGCGCGCGCGCTGATCACCCGGCCGAAACTGATCGTCGCCGACGAGCCGGTGAGCGCGCTGGACGTGTCGGTCCAGGCCCAGGTGCTGAACCTGCTGCGCGACCTGCAGTCGCGCTTTGGCCTGACCTATCTGCTGATCAGCCATGACCTGGCCGTGGTCGATCATGTCTGCGACCGGGTCGCGGTGATGTACGCCGGACGCATCGTCGAGGAGGGCGACCCGCGCGAGCTGTTCGCGGCCGCCGCCCATCCGTACACGCGGGCGCTGCTCGACGCCGTGCCGCGCGTCGACGACCCCGAGCGCCGCCGCCGTCGGCGAGCGGCGGCGCAGGCGGCGAGGACGGCGCTCGACGCCGACGCGCCGCGCACGTCCGGGCGCGCCG
>CAIUGQ010000654.1 GCA_903898725.1 uncultured Burkholderiales bacterium
CCGTGGCGCCGGCGCCGGGGGTGGCGAGCGCGCTCATCGCCCCTCCCGGATCGCGCGGGCGAGCCGCGGCAGGTCGGGCCGCACCGGCACGCTCGCGACCTTGCGCGGGCGCACGCGCTCGGCGATCACCTCGAAGAGCCGGCCGATGCCCTCGGGCACCACGAGCACCACCAGCAGCAGCAGCAGCCCGTAGAAGAAGTTGCCGAGCTTGGCGAGCGGCGAGACCAGCTCGGGCAGCGCGGTGAGCACCACCACGCCCAGGAACGGCCCGAGGATGCTGCCGCGCCCGCCGATGATGATGCAGACGAAGAAGAACATGCTGAGCTCGAAGTGGAAGGTGTCCGGCGTGATGTAGCTCTGCAGCGAGGCGAACAGCGCACCGCCCACGCCGGCGGCCACGCCGCTGAACAGGAACGCGACGAGCTTGGCGCGGAACACCGGCACGCCGACCGCCTGCGCGGTGACGACGCTGTCGCGGATGGCGATCAGACCACGGCCCTGCATGCGGCGCGCGACGTTCCAGGTCAGCCAGGTGACGACCACGGCGGCGGCCGCGACCAGGTAGTAGAAGCCGGTCGGCGTGTCGAAGGGTGCCGGGAAGCCGGGCACCGCCAGGCCGATGCCGCCGCCGGTCAGCTCGCCCTGCGCGAGGACGATCTCGCCGACGATCAGCGACACCGCCATCGTCGCCATCGCGAAGTAGAAGCCCGGCAGCCGCAGCGACGGCAGCCCGAGCAGCAGGCCCGCGAAGCCGCAGATGCCCCCGGCACCGGCGACCGCGAGCGCCGGGTGCACGCCCGCCTTGCCGGCGAGGATCGCGAACGAGTAGGCCCCGATCGACAGCAGGCCGACGTGGCCGATCGAGAGCTGACCGCTGTAGCCGATGACGAGGTTCAGCCCGCCGATCAGCACCCAGTAGGCGGCGATCAGCGTGGCCAGGTGGAGCTGGTACTGGTCGCCGGCCCACATCGGCAGCGTGGCCGCAAGCAGGGCGAAGACGACGACGAGGACGGTCCGACGGGTGTCGGCGGTGCCGCTCAGGGGGGTGGCGTTCATGTCGATGCCCTCAGACCGGCCGCACGTTGCGCGAGCCGAGCAGCCCTTCGGGCTTGGCCAGCAGCACGACCATCAGCAGCCCGACCGCGATCGTCTGCTGGTACTCGCCGCCGAACCAGTAGCTCGCGAAGGCGTTGAGCAGCCCGAGCGCGAAGCCGCCGATCAGCGCACCGACGTTGCTGCCCAGGCCGCCGACAGCGAGCGCGATGAAGCCGTTGAGCGTCAGCGACAGGCCGAGCGCGAAGTAGGCGAAGGTGAGCTGCCCGGCCGCGAAGCCCGCGATGCCGCCCAGCGCACCGGCCAGCACGTAGGAGGCGACCCGGATGCGGTCGGTGGACACGCCACGGGCCCGGGCGGCGAACGCGTCCTCGGACATCGCGACGAAGAGCTTGCCGTACATCGTGCGCGAGTAGAACGCCTCGAGCCCGATGGCCATGACGATCGCCAGCGCGACCGGCAGCCAGAACTTCTGGTCGGCGATGCCCGCGGTGAAGTCCTGCGGGATCAGGCGCGGAAAGGGCCGGGGCTCGGTGCCCCACCACAGCCCCACCGCCTGCTGAACCATCGTCGCGACCGCGAGCGTGGACAGCAGCCACAGGTGCTCGTCGCTGCGCGCGAGCACCCGGCGGATCGCGATCACGTCGGTGATCCAGCCGAACAGCGCACCGACCCCGATCGCCGCGGCCAGCCCCACCCACCAGGGCAGGCCGAGGCCGGTGATGGCATAGGCGCCGAACACGCCCCCGAGCATCGCGATGTGGCCGGTCGTGACCGACAGCACCTTCGACGTCGAGAACATCACGTTGTAGACCAGCGCGGTGGCCGCGAACACGGCCCCCGTGGCAAGCCCGGTGACGATCACGAACAGCATGGACCCACCCGAAAAGGAAAAGACGAACGCCGCAGAACAAAGAAAACCCGCTACCGAAGTCGCGGAGAAACCGTAGCGAGCAGGCCCGAGTTCGCGACGAGGAGCGCAGCCGTACGTGATGTACGGCGAG
>CAIUGQ010000655.1 GCA_903898725.1 uncultured Burkholderiales bacterium
CGACTCGCTGCGATCGGCGGTCCACTTGATCGGGCGGCCGACCCGCTTCGACGCCCAGACGAGCGCGGTCTCCTCGGCGTACAGGAAGATCTTCGAGCCGAAGCCGCCGCCGACGTCGGGTGCGATCACGCGCAGACGCGATTCGGGCAGCCCGAGCACGAACGCAGCCATCAGCAGCCGCTCGACGTGCGGGTTCTGGTTCGCCACGTACAGCGTGTAGCTGTCGTCGTGCCGGGTGTACTGCGCGTTGGCCGCCCTCGGTTCCATCGCGTTCGGGATCAGGCGGTTGTTGGCGAATTCCAGGCGCGTGACGTGGGCGGCCTTCGCGAAGGCCGCTTCGGTCGCCGCCTCGTCGCCGTGCCCCCAGACATAGCAGACGTTGTCCGGCGACACGCCCTCGTGAAGCACCGCCGGCGAGCCGACCGCCCGGCCCGGGTCGACCACCGCGGGCAGCGCGTCGTAGTCGACGACGATCGCCTCGGCGGCTTCGCGCGCCTGCATCGCGGTGTCGGCCACCACCATCGCGACCTGGTCACCGACGTGCAGCACCTTGTCGGCGGCGATGATCGGATGCGGCGGCTCCTTCATCGGCGAACCGTCGCGGCTGTGGATCAGCCAGCCGCAGGGCAGACCGCCGATCTTCGAGTCGGCGATGTCCTGGCCGGTGAAGATCGCGACGACGCCAGGCATGGCGCGTGCCGCCGTGGTGTCGATCGACACGATCCGTGCGTGCGCGTGCGGCGAGCGCAGGAACGCGGCATAGGTCTGGCCGGGCAGGACGATGTCGTCGGTGTACTGGCCGCGGCCGGTGAGGAAGCGCTCGTCCTCGCGTCGGCGCAGCGGCTTGCCGATCGGGGAATTGGACAGGTCGGTCATCTCGGGCTCCTCAGGACCGCGCCGCGGCGGTCTGCACCGCGCGGACGATGTTTTGATAGCCGGTGCAGCGGCAGATGTTCCCCTCGAGCGCTTCGCGGATCTGCGCCTCGTCCGGCCGGGGGCAATCGGCCAGCAGCTGGACCGAGGCCACCACCATGCCCGGGGTGCAGAACCCGCACTGCAGGCCGTGGCACTCCTTGAAGGCCTCCTGGACCGGGTGCATGCCGTTCGCGGGCGTCAGACCCTCGATCGTCTGGATCGTGGCGCCCTGTGCCTGCACGGCCAGCATCGAGCAGGCCTTCACGGCCCGGCCGTTCATCAGGACCGAACAGGCGCCGCACTGTGCGGTGTCGCAGCCGACATGGGTGCCGGTCAGCTGGAGCTGCTCCCTGATCAGCTGCACCAGCAGCGTTCGGGGATCGACGCTCAGCGACACGGCGCGGCCGTTCACCGTCAACGTCAGGTCAACCTTCATGGATGCGTCTCCTCGTCTCGTGGGCTCGGACGCCGCCCAGGGCGGGCGGTCATCCCTATGCAGCGGCCTTCATAGGCGGCGGTCCCTCGCGGGCGGCGGCAGACTGAGCCTTCGTCGCGGGGGCGTCAAGCAGGGGTCGCGATCGGCGACCCGGCGCAGGTTGCCGTTCGTTCCGGCCGGCCCGGTTTGCGCCCCTCGACGTGAATCCGGACAATCGCTGATCGCATTCCCCCGCCGAGCCCCCCATGAGCATCAAGTCCGACCGCTGGATCCGCAGCATGGCCGAGCAACACGGCATGATCGAGCCGTTCGAGCCCGGACAGGTGCGCGAGGCTTCCGGCCAGCGGATCGTCTCGTACGGCACCTCGAGCTACGGCTACGACGTGCGCTGCGCGGCCGAGTTCAAGATCTTCACGAACATCAACAGCACGATCGTCGACCCCAAGGCCTTCGACGAGCGCAACTTCGTCGACTTCGGCGGCGACGTCTGCATCATCCCGCCGAACTCGTTCGCGCTGGCGCGGACCGTCGAGTACTTCCGCATCCCGCGCGACACGCTGGTTGTGTGCCTGGGGAAATCTACGTATGCGCGCTGCTTCAGGGGCGACACGCGCGTTGCACTCGTCGACGGATCTTCGCCCACGCTCGAGGACATGGCGCGCCGACACGAAGACGGCGAACTGTTCTGGGGCTACAGCATCGGCCCGAACGGGCAGTTGATCGTCTCGCTGCTCGACTCGCCGCGCTTCGTCGCGCGCGATGCCCTCGTCGAGATCGAGCTCGACAACGGCGAGTGTGTCCATGCGACGCCCGACCACCGATTCATGACGCGACAGGGCGGATGGACCGAAGCGGGCGCCTTGAAGCCGGGCGACGCGCTGATGCCGCTGTACCGTCATCTGGAGCGGGGCTACGAGGTGACGTATCAGCCCCTCACCGGGTTTCTCACGCCGACCCATCGGCTCGCCGACGAGTGGAACCTCAGGGCGGGTGTCTATGCGAACGAGCCGGGGACCCACCGCCATCACATCGATTTCGATCGTCGCAACAACCGCCCGACGAACCTCGAGCGGATGGACGCCTCGGCCCACATCCGCCTGCACAACGACGAGAGCTACGGCGAAGGGTTCGATCCCGAGGCCCATGGCGCCGCCATCCGGGATGCGCTCGGACGACGGATGCTGGACCCCGCGTGGCGGGAGAACTTCGTCGCCCAGCAATCGACGCGGGCCCAGGAGTTCTGGAGCGATGCGCGTCACGCCCGCACGCGCGAGAGGCTGATCGAGCAGCGGAGAAACCCGTCGGACGAGACTCGCCGACTGCACGCCGAGGCGATGCACCGACGGTTCGCCAACCCGGACGAACGCGCCCGCCATGCGCTGAGCATGGTCGGCGCATGGGCGGCCGATGACGGCTCGCGTCGCGCGCGTCAGCGAGAGCTCGCACGGGGCATCAGGCTGCGCGGCGAGATCGGTGCCGAGCAGGTGCGCGAGGCGATCCAGGTCTCCGGGTCGATCCGCGGCGCTGCGCGTCTGCTCGACTGCGACCGATCGGTGTTCCGACGCTTCCCCGAAGTGATCGCCCAGACACGGGGGACGCCGGTCTATCGAAACCATCGAGTCAAGGCGGTCCGGGAGTTGCCTGGCCTGCATGACACCTACTGCCTGACGGTGCCCGAGGCGGGGAACTTCGCGCTGGAGGCAGGCTGCTTCGTCTCGAACTGCGGCATCATCGTGAACGTGACCCCCCTGGAACCCGAGTGGGAAGGGCATGTCACGCTGGAGTTCTCGAACACCACGCCGCTTCCCGCCCGGATCTATGCCGGCGAGGGCTGCGCGCAGATGCTGTTCTTCCAGTCCGACGAGGTCTGCGAGACGTCCTACAAGGACCGCGGCGGCAAGTACCAGGGCCAGCGCGGCGTCACGCTGCCCAAGACCTGACCGCCTCGGCCCGCCCGTGCCCCTTCGCTTCCTCGCGCTCGCCGCGGGCGTCCTGATCGTCTCGACCGCGGCGCTGCTGATCCGATATGCGATCGACGCCGGCGCCGGCCCGCTAGCGGTCGCTGCGGGGCGCCTGACGCTGGCCGCGGCGGTGGTGGTGCCGCTCGCGCTGTGGCGGCGCGGTCCGGAGCTCGCGCGGCTGCAGCGGCGCGACTGGGGCATCGCGGCCGTCGCCGGCATCTTTCTCGCGGTGCACTTCGCCACCTGGATCGCATCGCTGCACTACACCTCGGTCGCCAGCAGCGTCGCGCTCGTCACCACCAACCCCATCTGGGTCGGCCTGCTGTCGTGGTGGCTGCTCGGCGAGCCGCCGACGCGGCGCACCGCCGCCGGCATCGGCATGGCGGTGGCGGGCAGTGCGCTGATCATCGCCTCCGACCTGTCGGCCGCGCCGGGCACGGTCGGGCGCGACCCGCTGCTCGGCAACGCCCTCGCGCTTGCCGGCGCGGTGGCCATCTCCGGCTACTTCCTGGTCGGCCGCGGCCTGAACCGTCGCCTGACGCTGCTCGCCTACATCGCCATCGTCTACGGCGCGGCCGCGCTCGCGATGAACGCGATCGCGATCGCGGGCGGGCAGCCGCTGTGGACGATCCCCGCGGCTGCCTGGCTGCCGATCGCAGCCATGGCGATCGGTCCGCAGCTCGCCGGGCACACGATCATCAACGCGTCGCTGCGCCACCTGTCGGCGACCTTCGTGGCGCTGGCCATCCTCGGCGAGCCGGTCGGCTCGGCGGTGCTCGCCTGGCTGTTCCTCGGCGAGACCTTCACCGGGCTGCAGCTCGCCGGCTTCGCGACCCTGCTGTTCGGCATCGTGGTCGCCGCCGGGGGCGAGCGCCGTGACGCCGCCCCGCAGCCCGCCGCGCCACCGGTGCCCGAGCGGCCCTGAGATCCCGGCTTGCGTACAATTCCGGGGTTCGCCGGCGTCACCGAACGCCGCGCCCCGAGGAGACCGACCGCCATGACCGACGCCAACCGCCTGATCATCTTCGACACCACGCTGCGCGACGGCGAGCAGAGCCCCGGCGCGTCGATGACGCGCGAGGAGAAGCTGCGGATCGCCAAGCTGCTCGAGAAGCTCAGGGTCGACGTCATCGAGGCCGGCTTCGCCTCGTCGTCCAACGGCGACTTCGAGGCCGTCCGGGCGATCGCCTCGACGATCAAGGACTCGATCGTCTGCTCGCTGGCCCGCGCCAACGACCGCGACATCTCGCGTGCCGCCGAGGCGCTCGAGCCGGCCCGCCGCAAGCGCATCCACACCTTCATCGCCACGTCGCCGCTGCACATGGAGAAGAAGCTGCGGATGACGCCCGACCAGGTGTTCGAGGGCGCGCGGCTGGCCGTGCGCTTCGCCCGCAAGTTCACCGACGACGTCGAGTTCTCGCCGGAGGACGGCTACCGCTCGGAGCCCGAGTTCCTCTACCGCGTGCTCGAGGCCGCGATCAAGGAAGGCGCGACCACGATCAACATCCCCGACACCGTCGGCTATGCGGTGCCCGAGCTCTACGGCGCGTTCATCCGCGACCTGCGCGAGAAGATCCCCAACTCCGACAAGGCCGTCTGGAGCGTGCACTGCCACAACGACCTCGGCATGGCGGTGGCCAACTCGCTGGCCGGCGTGATGCAGGGCGGCGCGCGCCAGGTCGAGTGCACGATCAACGGGCTGGGCGAGCGGGCCGGCAACACCTCGCTCGAAGAGGTCGTGATGGCGGTCAAGACCCGCCGCGACTTCTTCGGCCTGGACGTCGGCATCGACGCCAGCCAGATCGTCCCGATCTCCAAGCTGGTCTCGGGCATCACCGGCTTCCCGGTGCAGCCGAACAAGGCGGTGGTCGGTGCCAACGCGTTCGCGCACGCCTCGGGCATCCACCAGGACGGCGTGCTCAAGGCCCGCGACACCTACGAGATCATGCGGGCCGAGGACGTGGGCTGGGCGGCCAACCGGATCGTGCTCGGCAAGCTGTCGGGCCGCAACGCGTTCAAGCAGCGCCTGCAGGAGCTCGGCATCCAGCTCGACTCCGAGACCGAGGTGAACGCCGCCTTCGTGCGCTTCAAGGACCTCGCCGACCGCAAGGCCGAGATCTTCGACGAGGACATCCACGCGCTGGTGTCCGACGAGTCGGTCACCACCGAGAACGAGCACTTCAAGCTGCTGTCGATGCGCCAGTCGTCCGAGATGGGCGAGAAGCCGCAGGCGGCGGTGGTGATCTCGGTCGCCGGTGTCGAGCACAAGGCCGAATCCGAGGGCAACGGCCCGGTCGACGCGACCCTCAAGGCGATCGAGTCGAAGGTCTCGTCGGGTGCCGAGCTGCTGCTGTACTCGGTCAACGCCATCACCACCGGCACCGAGTCGCAGGGCGAGGTCACGGTGCGCCTGGCCCGTGCCGGACGGATCGTCAACGGCATCGGCGCCGATCCGGACATCGTGGTGGCCTCGGCCAAGGCCTACCTGAACGCGCTCAACAAGCTGCATTCCGACGCGCCGCGGGTCAATCCGCAGCACGACGCGGTCACGCCCTGACGGTCCGGGGAGCGGTGGCGGGCGGGCCGGCCCCGACCGGCGGTTTGGCCCGACTGCCCCGTTCCGATATACTCCGCAGGTTCTGCTTCCGGCGACATGCCGGCGCGGAGCGTTTCTGATCCAACCCGCACGGCAGCGCATCCCGGCGCCGCCGCAAGTCACCCAAGGGAAATCATGGCTGTTGCCGAAATCGACAAGGCGAAGATCGTCGCCGACTACCAGCGTGCGCAGGGCGACACCGGTTCGCCGGAAGTCCAGGTCGCGCTGCTCACCGCCCGCATCAACGAGCTGACCGGTCACTTCAAGACCCACGCGAAGGATCACCACTCGCGTCGCGGCCTGCTGAAGATGGTCAGCCGCCGCCGCAAGCTGCTCGACTACCTGAAGGGTCGCAACCCCCAGGGCTACAAGGCGCTCATCGAGCGTCTCGGCCTGCGGAAGTAAGCGTGTCGAACCGGGTGGCAGGGACCGACTCGGGGCCTCCGGCCCCGACCGCGCCCGTCGCCGCCCGACCCCGGCCGCATGTGGATGCCCGCTCGACGCGGGCATCTTCGTTTTGCGGACCGGATGAAGTGCAGGAACACATCGAAGTCGAATGAAGGCGAACCGCGCCGCCGGCTGATCGCGCGGGTCACAGCAAGCACAGAGAGGAAAAGAGCGTGTTCGAAATCGCAAAGAAAACGATTCAGTGGGGACAGCACACCCTGACCATCGAGACCGGCGAGATCGCCCGTCAGTCGTCGGGTGCGGTCATGGTCACGATGGACGACACCGTGGTGCTGGCCACCGTGGTGGGTCAGAAGAACGCCAAGCCGGGGCAGGATTTCTTCCCGCTGACGGTCGACTACGTCGAGAAGTTCTACGCGGCCGGGCGGATCCCGGGAGGCTTCTTCAAGCGTGAAGGCCGCCCGACCGAGAAGGAGATCCTGACCTGCCGCCTGATCGACCGGCCGCTGCGGCCGCTGTTCCCGGACGGCTTCTACAACGAAGTCCAGATCATCATCCACGTGCTGTCGAGCAATCCCGAGGTGGATTCCGACATCCCGGCGATGATCGGTGCGTCGGCTGCGCTCGCGCTGTCGGGCATCCCGTTCAACGGCCCGATCGGCGCCTGCCGCGTCGGTTACGTCGACGGCCAGTACCTGCTGAACCCCAACGCCTCGCAGCTGCCCGACAGCCGCCTCGACCTGGTCGTGGCCGGCACCGACAGCGCGGTGATGATGGTCGAGTCCGAGGCGAGCCAGCTGCCCGAGGACATCATGCTCGGCGCCGTGGTCTACGGCCACGACCAGCTCCAGGCGGTCATCAAGGCGATCGACGAGCTCGTCGAGATCGCCGGCAAGCCGGAGTGGGACTGGAAGGCCCCGGCCCGTGACGAGGCGCTGATCGCGCGCGTCACCGAGCTCGCCGAAGGCGAGATGCGTGCCGCCTACGCGCTGCGCAACAAGCAGGAGCGCACGCACCGCATCCGTGGCGTCGAGTCCGCCGCGATGGCGAAGATCGCCGAGGAAGCGGCCGCCGCGGGCAAGTCCGCGCCGGACAACAACACGCTGTCGAACATCCTGTACGACCTGCAGTCGAAGATCGTCCGCAACCGGATCCTGTCCGGCGAGCCGCGCATCGACGGCCGCGACACGCGCACCGTGCGCCCGATCAGCATCCGCACCGGCGTGCTCCCGCGCTCGCACGGCTCGGCGCTGTTCACCCGCGGCGAGACGCAGGCACTGGTGGTGGCCACCCTCGGCACCGCGCGCGACGAGCAGATCATCGACGCGATCACCGGCGAGTACCGCGAGCGCTTCATGCTCCAGTACAACATGCCCCCGTTCGCCACCGGCGAGACCGGCCGCTTCGGCGCGCCCAAGCGCCGCGAGGTCGGCCACGGCAAGCTCGCCAAGCGCGCGCTGGCCGCGCTGATCCCGCCGGTCACCGAGTTCGCGTACTCGCTGCGCGTGGTGTCCGAGATCACCGAGTCGAACGGCTCCTCGTCGATGGCCTCGGTGTGCGGCGGCTGCCTCGCGCTGATGGACGCCGGCGTGCCGATCGACAAGCACGTCGCGGGCATCGCGATGGGCCTGATCAAGGACGGCAACCGCTTCGCGGTGCTGACCGACATCCTGGGCGATGAGGACCACCTCGGCGACATGGACTTCAAGGTGGCCGGCACCGACGCCGGCATCACCGCGCTGCAGATGGACATCAAGATCCAGGGCATCACCAAGGAGATCATGCAGGTGGCGCTGGCGCAGGCCAAGGAAGCGCGTCTGCACATCCTGGGCAAGATGCAAGAGGCCATGGGCGAAGCCAAGGCCGAG
>CAIUGQ010000656.1 GCA_903898725.1 uncultured Burkholderiales bacterium
GGGTCATCACGGCGGGCAGGCGGGCACGCCAGCCCGCCAGCACCTCGTCGGGCGGGCGCGACAGCGGCACCCACTTCACGGCATCGCGCCGCAGCGACAGGTAGCCGCCCTCGGCGACCTCCCCCATCTCGGTCGCCATCAGCGCATAGAGCGCCAGCTGCGCGGCGTGATCGGGGTCGCCGGCGATCCGCCTGAGGCGGCTCGGGTCGCCCAGCTTGTAGTCGACCACGCGCACGCCGCGCGGCCCCGCATCGAGCCGATCGAGCCGCCCCTCGATGCGCACCGAGCGCGGTCCGTCCGCCGCGTCGAACGCGACGTCGACGGCGCCGGGGCGCTCGCCGTCGAGCCAGACCCAGCCGAGCTTCGCATCGGCGAGCGCCCAGTCGAGGTAGGCGTCGATCGTCGCGCGCCACTCCGCGAGCTCGCCGAGTGCGCCGCCGCCGGTGGCCAGCTCGCGCGACGCGACCGCGTCCGTGATCTCGAGCAGCAGCGCGCGTGCCTGCGCGAGCCCGCCCGCGTCGAGCACGATGCCGCGGGCCGGAGCCTCGCGATGGAAGCGCTCGAGCAGTTCGTGCACGAGCTCGCCGCGCTCGCGCACCCCGGGCACATCGACCGCCTGATCGGCTTCGCGCAGACGCCATCCGTCCTGGACGAGGAAGCGGAACGGACAGGCGATCAGGCGCTCGATCGCGCCCACGGACAGCCGGCGGGGCAGCCCACCGAGCGCGATGCCCGGGCGCGACGCCGGCACGGGCACCAGCTCGCGCGGCTGGCCGGGCCGATCCTCCCGTGCGGACAGCCTCGCCTGCGTCGTGATGGCCTCGAGCCGCTCGACCCAGGGGCTGGGTCGGGTGCCGTCGGCCGGATCCGTGCGGCAGGTCATCGCGCTGACGGGCGCCAGAGCCAGCAGCAGGGCGAGGTCGCGCTGCTGGCGCGCGGCGGCGCTCGCCGCGGTCGGCAGCCCGATCAGCGCGCGCAGCGGCTCGTTCACCAGCGGCAGCGGTCCGGGCGCGGCGGGCAGCGCGGCATCGGAGGCACCGAGCACGAGCACCGCGTCGAAGGCGCGGCCGGCCGCATCGACGGGCGTCAGCAGCTCGACCGGACTGTCGATCGGGCCGTAGAACCGGTGCCGCTCCAGGGTCATCGCGAGCAGCGCACGGAACTCGGCGAAGGGCAGCGCCCGCGCATGCTCGTCGGAGCGGGCGGTGCGGCGCAGCGACTCGAGCCGCGACAGGAGCTGGCGGCCGGCCGCGTCGCCGGCCAGTCGCCGCGGTGCGCCGACCCAGCGCATCGCCTCGTCCAGTGCGTCGAGGTGCGCGCCCAGCGGCTGCAGCCGGGCCTGGCGGCCGCTCAGCTCGTGGAGGCGGGCGAACGCATCGGGCGGCAGCGCGCCGTCATCGCCCCGCAGCCCGTCCCAGCCTCGGAGGTAGCCGTGGCGCGTCGCACGGCGCTCGATCCAGTCACGCAGCGCGTGCCCGCCCGGTGGCCGCACGAACCGCGAATCGAGCCATCCGAGCAGATCGTCGTAGTAGCCGTCGGAGGCCACTGCATCGAGCCAGCCCATCGCCGCCGTGGCGGCGACCGTGGTCGACAGCAGCCAGCCCTCCCGGTCGTCGATCAGCACCCCGGCCCGCTCGAGCAGCGCACGGACCCGCCGCGCGAGCCAGCGGTCGAGCGCGACGATCGCCAGGCTCGGGACCGATGCGGCACCGGCATCGGCCGCCCCGGCGAGTCGGCCGTGCACCCACTGTGCGGCGAGCTGCGCCTCGCGCTCCCGGTCGCCGGCGTGGAGGATGGCGGGGACCGGGCCGAGCGCCTCGGCGGGCCTCTCTGCCCAGTGCTGGCGACGCTCGCGCAGCGGCTGCGGCGGTGCATCGTCGATGCACTCCGGCCAGGCCGCGGCCAGCAGCGGCATCGCGCGGCCGATCGCGTTCCAGTCGGGTTCCAGACGCAGCAGCGCATCGGGCGGCAGCTGTCGCGCCAGCTCGGCCAGCAGGACCGCCTCGAGCGGATCGGGCGGCTGCCAGGCGACCCAGACGACGCGGGTGCCGCGAGCGGCCCAAGCCCCCGCCAGCCGATGCATGCGCCCGATGCCTTGCGCGACCGGATCGATGCCCGCCCCGTCGGTCGCCCGTGCGATCCGGGCGAGCAGGGACAGGTCCTCGCGCAGGCGCTCCTCGGCCGCCGGCGAGCCGAAGGCCTCGACCACGGCGCCGACCCAGGCCGGATCGTCGAGACGGCCGGCGGCGCCCGCCTGCGCGAACGCATCGAGCACATCGAGCAGGCCCTGCGCGAACGCGAGCCGATCGGCCGGGGCCCGCTGCGGCAGGCTGTCGGGCATCGCGGCGTCGAGCACCTCGAGCAGCGAGAGCGTGCGGGCGATCGGATCGACCGGCACCGCCGGCGCGAGTTCGTCGGCCCAGGCTCCGCAGGGGCGGATCGGGGGCGGTGCCCAGGGCCGGCCGGGCGTCGCGAGCCGCTGTCGGAGCGCACGCTGCAGCGGCGCCACCAGGACGCCTCGAGGCACCACCACCGCCGGCGGCCCGGCGGCGTCGGCCTGCCCCAGCCAGGGCACGAGCGCGTCGGCGGCTGCCCCCCAGAAGGCCGGCCCGCCGGGCCCCGCGGGCGAGAACCGGCTCACCGCAACGCCCGTGACCGGGTCCGGGGCCGCGGGCACGCCGCTCAGGGACTGCACCGGGGATGCTCAACACGCGCCATTCGGCTATGGTAAGTTAGACGGCAGGAGACCCCCGCTCATGTCCAGCACTCAGATCACCCACACTTCCGACGCGACCTTCGACGCCGACGTGCTCAAGTCCGACGCGCCGGTGCTCGTCGACTACTGGGCCGAATGGTGCGGCCCCTGCAAGATGATCGCCCCCCTGCTCGACGAGGTCGCCAAGGACTACGGCGACAAGCTGCGCATCGTGAAGGTCAACGTCGACGACAACCAGGAGATCACCGCGAAGTACGGCATCCGCGGGATCCCGACCCTCAAGCTCTTCAAGAACGGCGAAGAGGTCGCGACGAAGGTCGGCGCCCTGTCCAAGTCGCAGCTCACGCAGTTCCTGGACACCAACCTCTGATCCGTCGTATCCTCTAGGGAGCGCGCGAGCGCCCCCGCCCGCTGCGGGCGATCCCCGGTACCCCGGCGATCGATTCCGCGGCGACCGGGTCGGGCCCATCTGCCCGTCGCACCCCGCCTGCTGCACCCCGGGCCTCCCCAGTTTCCAGACCTTCCGGTACCTCCGATCCATCGGATGGGGATCCGGTCTTCGACTCGTCATCCGGTTTTCGACCCGTTTTTCCGACCGGCCCCCCGCCGGTCCACACCCCCAGCCCTCCCGGACGGGACGCACATGCAGGCGACAGCCGCCTGGGCGTCCGTGGTTGTCCCGCAGGGCTCCGATCAGCCGTCACGCTGTCCGCCCCCCCCCACGATGCACCTGTCCGAACTCAAAGCCCTCCACGTATCGGCGCTGATCGAGATGGCCGCCGGCCTCGAGATCGAGAACGCCAACCGCCTGCGCAAGCAGGAACTGATGTTCGCGATCCTGAAGCGGCGCGCCAAGACCGGCGAGCAGATCTTCGGTGACGGCGTGCTCGAGGTGCTGCCCGACGGCTTCGGCTTCCTGCGCACGCCCGAGACCTCGTACCTGGCCAGCCCGGACGACATCTACATCTCGCCGTCGCAGATCCGCCGCTTCAACCTGCACACCGGCGACAGCATCGAGGGCGAGGTCCGCACCCCGAAGGACGGCGAGCGCTACTTCGCGCTGGTCAAGGTCGACAAGATCAACTACGAGCCGCCCGAGGCGAGCAAGAACAAGATCCTGTTCGAGAACCTGACGCCGCTGCACCCCGAGGTGCCGATGGTGCTCGAGCGCGACACCAAGTCGGAAGAGAACTTCACCGCGCGGATCATCGACATGATCGCGCCGATCGGAAAGGGTCAGCGCGGCCTGATCGTGGCCCCGCCGAAGGCCGGCAAGACCGTGCTGATGCAGCACATCGCGCATGCCATCACCGCCAACCACCCGGACGTCGTGCTGATCGTGCTGCTGATCGACGAGCGGCCTGAGGAGGTCACCGAGATGCAGCGCTCGGTGCGCGGCGAGGTGGTCGCCTCGACCTTCGACGAGCCCGCCACGCGCCACGTGACGGTCGCCGAGATGGTGATCGAGAAGGCCAAGCGCCTGGTCGAGCACAAGAAGGACGTGGTGATCCTGCTGGACTCGATCACCCGCCTGGCCCGCGCCTACAACACGGTGGTGCCGGCCTCGGGCAAGGTGCTGACCGGCGGCGTCGACGCCAACGCGCTGCAGCGCCCGAAGCGCTTCTTCGGCGCGGCCCGCAACATCGAGGAAGGCGGCTCGCTGACCATCATCGCGACCGCCCTGATCGATACCGGCAGCCGCATGGACGAGGTCATCTTCGAGGAGTTCAAGGGCACCGGTAACTCGGAAATCATCCTGGACCGCAAGGTCTCCGACAAGCGCACCTTCCCGGCGATCGACATCACCAAGTCGGGCACCCGCAAGGAAGAGCTGCTGGTCGACCGCGCGACGCTGTCGAAGATGTGGGTGCTGCGCCGCATCCTCATGCCGATGGGCGCGGTGGACGCGATCGAGTTCCTGCTCGACAAGCTCCGCACCTCGAAGACCAACCAGGATTTCTTTGGATCCATGAACCAGTAGGGCGCAAAGGGCGCGCACTTGAGCGCGCCCTGGTGGGCGGCAGCGCTTGTCACCAAGCGCGAGAGCCCACACGGCTCAGAATAGACAAGAACTCAGAGAGCGCCGCTTGTCGGCGCTCTTTCCTTGTTTGACCCCTCCGTCGGCGTAAGACGCCGCCACCTCCCCATTTGAATGGGGAGGCAATGAGTCTTCGTCCCTCCCCATTCAAATGGGGAGGTGCCCCGCAGGGGCGGAGGGGTCATATCCTTCACTGCCTGCTACGGCAGATCCCGCGCCTCCCGGCTCGACGCAAACCACAGCCAGATCACTGCCTGCCCCGCCAGCAGCACGACCGTCACGACCTGATGCGCCCCGGCGCGCGACAGGCCGTGCGAGGTTTCCATCCAGGCCAGCGCCGGCCCGATCGCCGCCTGCACCACGAAGGCGATCAACATGCAGATGAGGTTCAGCGTCGTGTTGACCCGGCCGGCCAGCTCGGGTGCGAAGGCGCGCGTCACCAGCGCGTAACAGACCACCGACATGCCGCCGAACATCACATAGGCGAACCACAGGAGCTTCGGCGCGGCCGTGACGTTGAGCGCGATGGGCACGTGGATGGCGAGGAACAGCAGGCCGTAGACCAGCAGGACCCGCCCGCCGCGCACGCCACGACGGTGCAGCAGGTCGACGATCATGCCGCTGAAGAAGTAGCCGGGCACGATGGCGATCGAGACTACGAACAGCGCGACACCGACCGACGGCTCGTCGAGATGGGCGACGTCGCGCAGCCAGCCGGCGGCCCAGAAGCTCGTGAAGCAGACCCAGACGCCGAGCGAGAATGTCGGCGCGAGTCCCGCCTTCCAGAAAAGCGGTGTGCGCAGCACGCCCATCAGGCCGCTCAGTTCGTCGGCCAGGCGGCCCTTTCCGCCTCGCTCGTATCGGGGAGCGGCGAGGAGCTGGTAGAGCGCGACGGCGACGGTGAGGGCGCCGAGGCCCAGGAAGACCTGCCGCCAGTCGAAGTCGACCAGCAGCCACTGCACCGGACGGGTGGCCATCGCGGCCCCCAGCCCGCCGAACGTCATCATGACGGCGTTGACCAGCGGCAGCCGGGCCATCGGCCAGTAGAGGACGTTGGCCTTGAAGCCGCACATCAGCGCGACCGACAGGCCGAGCCCGATCAGGGCACGGCCGATGCTCAGCGTGACGACGTCCTGCCCGAGCGCAAAGATGACGGCGCCCAGCGCGGTCGCCAGCAGCATGATGGGCGCCACGCGGCGCGGCCCGAACCGGTCGAGCGCCACGCCGGCGGGGAGCTGGGCCAGGGTGAAGGCCGCCAGGTACATCGAGGTCACGACGCCGATGGCGGCATCGTCGAGGCCGAGTTCGCTGCGCAGCGCCGGCGCGACCACGGCATTGAGCGAGCGGAAGAGGAAGCTCAGGAAATAGCCGAGGGCAAACGGCAGGAACGCCGTCAGGACGAGCTTCAAGAGCGGTCGCCCGTCCTCGCGAACACCGCGCTGGCATGGACGATGCGCTCCTCGCCCACCTTCAGGTAGCAGTTGGCGAAGGCCAGCCGTCCGCCGACCTTGTGAACGTCGACATGGGCCTCGACCCAGTCGCCGATCTTCGCCGACCCCGCGAAGTCGGTTTTCACGCTCGCGGTGACGAGCAGCGGCGAGGGCGTCTGGCTGCGCGTCGTGCGATAGCCCAGCGAGATGTCGCACAGGGTCATGAGGATGCCGCCATGGGCGACGCCGCGGGCGTTTGCATGCTTGGGCTGGATGCGAAGGCCGACGACAAAGGTGCCGTCGCCGTTCTCGCGATAGAAGAACGGTCCGTTATGGTCGAGGAACGGGCTGGTGCGGAACAGCGGCTTGTATCCGGCTGGTGGATCAGAGGCTGGCGGGTTGCTGTCGTTCATGATCAGGCTCCTAGATCGGCGGCGACCGCGTGACGCTGCGCCGCCGAGACATCGACCCTGGGTCCGAACCAGGCTTCGAAACCCGGCCGGCCCTGGTGCAGCAGCATGCCGAGTCCGTCGATGCAACGGTTGCCGCGGGAACGGGCGGCGGCCAGCAGGTAGGTTTCCAGCGGCACATAGACGATGTCGTAGACCACTGACTCGTGCGGCAGTTTCGCGAGATCGATGTCGAGGCCCGGCTGGTCCTTCATCCCGAGGGACGTCGTATTGACGAGCAGCGTCGCGCCGTCCAGCAGCTCGGACCGCTCGTCCCACGAGGCGACCACGATGCGCTGTCCGCCCGGCGGAGTGAGCGCGACAGCGAGGTCGACCGCGGTCTCGCGCGTCCGGTTGACGAGCCGAAGCTCTGGGACGCCGACATCCATCAGGCTCGCAACGATCGCGCGGGCGGCTCCGCCGGCGCCCAGCACGACGACCGGCCCGGTGTCCGGCATCCAGTGCGGCGCGTTGTACTTGAGGGCTTCGAGGAAGCCGAACCCGTCGGTATTGCGGCCCTCCAGCGTGCCGTCGGCCTGCTTCACGATGGTGTTCACCGCGCCGATGCGCCGGGCTGCGGGATCGATGCGATCGAGCAGCGGCAGGATCTCGACCTTGTGCGGCAGGGTGAGGTTGCAGCCGCGCGCGTTGGGCGTCTTCTTGAGGAACGCCACCAGCTCTTCCAGCGCGGCGCGCTGGGGCTTCACGGGCAGGCGGCCGTAATGGCCGTCGATATGGTGCTGCTTCAGCCAGAAGCCGTGCAGCGCGGGCGAACGCGAATGCTCGACCGGCCAGCCGACGATGGCGGCAAAGGGCCGGCCCGCGGCTTCCGCGAGCAGTGTGTCGTAAACGCTCATGCGGCTGTCTCCAGTCCGATGCCATGTCCGGCGAGGAACGAAAGCAGCGGCAGCAATGGCAGGCCGAGGATCGTGAAGTAATCGCCTTCGACCCGGCTGAACAGATGAGCGCCCACGCCTTCGAGCTGATAGGCGCCGACGGAGGTCGTCACCGCTTCACCGGCCCGTGCGAGATAGGCATCGAGGAACGCATCGGGCAGCGGCCGCATGGTGAGCAGCGCATGCTCATTGCAATGCCAGAGCCGCACGCCGCCCCTCGCCACCACGACCGAGGAATGCAGCTCGTGAGTCTGGCCGGCGAGCGCCTGCAGCTGCTTGCGCGCCGCTGCCATCGTCGGCGGCTTGTCGAACAGGCGGCCGTTGCAGGCGAGCGTCGAGTCAGCGCCGATCACCATCGCCTCGGGGTGTCGCGTGGAGACACGCTTCGCCTTCAGTTCGGCCAGGGTTTCGGCAATGTCCCGCGGCGCAGCCTTCTCCGCTGAAAGACTGAGCTTCACCTCGTCCTCGTCGACGCCCGACGTCTCGACCGTGAAATCGAGGCCGGCATTCTGCAGCATCTGGCGACGCGAGAGGCTGGCGGAAGCGAGGATCAGCATGGGCGTTACGCGGGCTCCAGGCGGTAGAGTCCCCCACTGTCGGTGTGGGTGACCACGTAGAGGAGGCCATCCGGCCCCTGACGAACGTCGCGGATATAGGGAAGCAGGTCGACGAGCAACCGCTCTTCCCCGACATAGCGGTCGCCGTCGAGCTCGATGCGGATCAGGGCGTTGTCGGAGAGCGCGCCGGTGAAGACCGAGCCCTTCCAGCCGGGGAAGCGGTCGCCGGTGTAGAAGGCAAGCCCGCTCGGCGAGATCGACGGCACCCAGACCCGCACAGGATCCTCCATGCCGGGCAGGCTCTTGTTCGGGCTGATCGTCGAGCCGCTGTAGTCGATGCCGTGGGTGGCCCGCGGCCTGCCGTAGTTGGCGCCGGCCTTCAGCAGGTTGAGCTCGTCGCCGCCGCGTGGCCCGTGCTCGACCAGCCAGATGCGGCCGGTGCCGGGATGCATCGCCATGCCCTGCGGATTGCGATGGCCATAGGTGAAGATCTCCGGCCGCGCGCCCTCGCGGCCGACGAAGGGGTTGTCGGGCGGGACCTTGCCGTCGTCGCGCAGCCGCACGACCTTGCCGCCGAGATCGGCGAGGTTCTGCGCGCGCTGCATCTGGTAGCGCTCGCCGCAGGTCACGTAGAGCAGGCCTGCCCGGTCGAAGACGACGCGCGAGCCAAAGTGTAGACCACCGGACGTCCGGGGCAGGGCCTCGAAGATCGGCTGCACGCCGACCAGGGCGTTGTTGCGGAACTCGGCCCGCGCCATCACCGTCGCGGCGCCGCCCTCGCCCTCGCCGGAGTAGGTGAGATAGAGCCGGGCGTTCCGGGCGAAGTCGGGATGCAGGCAGACGTCGAGCAGCCCGCCCTGGCCGCGCGCATAGACCTTCGGCAGGCCGCCGACCGGCGCCCGTTCGAGCCGGCCGTTGGCGAAGATCCGCAGCCGGCCGGGCCGCTCCGTGATCAGCAGGCGGCCGTCGGGCAGGAAGGCCATGCCCCAGGGCTGTTCGAGATCGAGCGTCAGCATCCTCAGGCTGTAGGAGGCCTTGCTGCTGCGCAGGACCTGCTGGGCACGCACGATGGCGGGGGCGGCCACTGCCGCGGCGGCGGTCGTGGCCATAAGGCGGCGACGTCCGAGAAATACCTTCCTGAGCATAAACTCTCCTGTCGAAGGCCCCGCCGGGCTGGCGCATGAAAAGCCGGTCACTATACTCGACGTTCGCAAGCGGAAGGCGTTCCTCGGCCGCCGCGGCAAGGGGAGAATTGTTAAATGTCCAAGTCCATCCTGATTCATGAAAATGGCGGCCCGGAGAAGATGCAGCTCGAGGACGTCGAGGTCGGCAAGCCCGGTCCCGGCCAGGTCAAGCTGCGTCACACGGCGATCGGCCTGAACTTCATCGACGTCTACACCCGCTCCGGCCTCTATCAGACGCCGCTGCCCAACGCGGTCGGCCGCGAGGCGGCCGGCGTGATCGTCGAGGTCGGCCCCCGCGTGAAGGGCTTCAAGAAGGGCGACCGCGTCGCCTATTGCGGCGTGCTGGGCGCCTACTGCCAGGAGCGCCTGATGGGCGTCGACCAGCTCGTGCTCGTGCCGAAGGGCGTGAGCGACGAGCAGGCCGCCGCGATCATGTTGAAGGGCATGACGACCGAGTACCTCGTCGACCAGACCGCCAAGGCCTGGCTGAAGAAGGGCGACACGATCCTGTTCCACGCCGCCGCCGGCGGTGTCGGGCTGCTGTTCGGCCAGTGGGCCAAGGCGCGCGGCTACAAGGTGATCGGCACGACCTCGTCGCCCGAGAAGGCCAAGCTGGCCAAGAAGAACGGCTACAAGTGGGTGATCGACTACACCAAGCAGGACATCGTGGCCGAGGTGAAGAAGATCACCAAGAACAAGGGCGTCCCCGTGGTGTTCGACGGCGTCGGCAAGGACACCTGGGCGGCCTCGCTCGACTGCCTGCAGCCGCGCGGCCTGATGGTGTCGTTCGGCAACGCCTCGGGCGCCGTCGCGCCGGTGCCGA
>CAIUGQ010000657.1 GCA_903898725.1 uncultured Burkholderiales bacterium
ATCACGCTGCCGGCGATCTTCGCGCAGCGCGAGTTCGCGCCGGTGCGCTACGGCGCCGTGGTCAACCGCGTGTGGACGGTCGGCCAGACGCTGTTCGCGCTGGGGCCGATCGGCGCGGGCGCGCTGCTCGCGGCAACCGGCACGCCGGCGTGGACGATCGCGGCCTGCCTCGTCATGCAGCTCGCGGCGGCCGCGCTGTGCGCGGGGCGGCCGTCGCGGGACGCCGCGGCGCGATAGTCACCCGGCGAGCCGCCCGCCCGCCTCGAAGAAGTCCACGATCCGCGAGATCTGCCCGCGCATCATCTCGCGCCCGCGCACCGTGCGGCAGCCGCAGGCCTCGGCATGGGCCAGCAGCGGCGTGAGCTCGGGCATCACGATCGCGTCGAAGACCACGAGCGAGGCGGGCAGCCGCGGCGCCTCGAACGGCAGCCGCGCGTCGTCGAGCATGCCGACCGGCGTCGCGTTGAGCAGCAGGTCCATGCCGTCGACGACCGGCGGCCCGACGACGACCTCGGTGCCGGGGCTCGCCGCGCGCAGCATCGCCGCCGTGCGTGCGCAGCGCGCCGCATCGAGGTCGAAGATCCGCAGCAGCGCGGGCCGCTCGGCCGCGAGCGCCGCGGCGATCGCGGTGCCGGCGCCACCCAGGCCCACGAGCATCGCGCGTGCGCCGGTCATCGCCACGCCCGCGCGGCGCAGCGCCTCGACGCAGCCCAGCCCGTCGAAGATCTCGCCGTGCCACTGCCCGTCGACGCCGCGCGCGAGCGCATTGATCGCGCCGATCGCGCGGGCCTGGGGGCCGAGCGTCGCGGCGAGCGCGCAGGCACGCTGCTTGAACGGGATGGTGAACACCAGGCCGTCGAGGTTGGCCACGCGCAGCAGTCGCGGCAGCACGTCGTCGAAGTCGGCGGCGGGCACGTGCAGCGGCACCAGCACCGCATCGAGGCCTCGCCGCTGGAGTTCCCAGGTGACCATCTCCGGCGAGCGCACCTGGGTGATCGGATCGCCGACGATTCCGTACACACGTGTCCGGCCGTTGACGAAGTCCACCTGGTCCGTCGATGCTGCGGTCATGTCCGCGTCCTCCGAGTCCTCGATCGCCGTCACCTTACCCCGACGCGCAGCCCGCCCCGCCGCTTCCGGTTCCACCGTCCGCGATGTCTGAACTCACCGGTCGAGGCGTGGTGGTCACCGGCGCGGCCTCCGGCATCGGCGAGGCGCTCGCGCACGCGCTGGCCGCGCGCGGCGCGAAGCTGCTGCTGGCCGACGTCGATGCCGCCCGGCTCGCGGCGGTGGCCGACGCGCTGCGCGCCGGCGGCGCGAGCTGCGAGGCGATGGCCTGCGACATCGCCGACCCGGCTGCCGCCCCCGCGCTGGCCGAACGCGCGATCGCGCTGTGGGGCGGTGCGGACATCGTCGTGAACAACGCGGGCGTCGCGCTGGTCGGGCCGGTGGAGACGATGCCCGAGGCCGACGCGCGCTGGCTGATGGACATCAACTTCTGGGGCGTCGTGCGGGGTTGCCGCGCGTTCGTGCCGCAGTTGAGGGGCCGTGCGGGCGCGACGCTGGTCAACATCTCGAGCGTGTTCGCCTTCGTCGCGCCGCCGACGCAGGCGATGTACGCGGCCTCGAAGGCGGCGGTCCGCGCGTTCTCGGACGTGCTGCGCGAGGAGGTGCGCGAGTCGGGCATCCGCGTGCTGACGGTGCACCCCGGCGGCATCCGGACCCGGATCGTCGAGTCGGCGCGGGTGATCGACCTGTCGGTCGCGGCGGACTCGAAGGCCGGGCTCGATGCGCAGTTCCGGCGCACCGCGCGGACGACCTCGGCACAGGCGGCCGAGGCGATCGTCCGCGCGCTCGAGCGCGGCGACACGCGGCTGCTGATCGGCGTGGATGCCCGACTCGGCGACTGGATGTTCCGGCTGGTGCCGGCCCGTGCGGGCGCCTGGTTCGCCGCGCTCGCCCGGCGCGCGCGTGCCGCGTCCTCGCAAGGCCGATCGTGAGCCGCGCCCGCATCGATGACGGTGCGCCCGAGCGCGCACACCGCCCGGCGCGCCGCAGCGCAAGGCTGCGCAGGCTCGCCACCGCGGCCGGGGTGCTGGGGCTGGGCGTGGCGATCGGCCTCACGAGCGCGTGGCTGGCGGTGCGCCGGGAGGCGGGCATCGCCGCCGGTCCGTGGCGCGCGAGCCTGTTGGCCGGCAGCGCCGATGCCGATGCCTGGACGCGGGCGCGCGTCGCGATCGGCGGTCTGCTCGCGCTGAACCGCGAGGAGACGATGTACTACGTGGCCACCCACGATTCGGCGGGCGCGCCGCTGCGCTCGCGCTGCAGCTATCGGGTGACGGGCACGCCGCCCGCGGCTCGCTGGTGGAGCGTCACCGCGTACGCCGACGACTTCTTCCTCTTCGAGGCGCCGCAGCGGCGCTACAGCGTCAACGGCGAGACCGCGAGGCTAGACGCCCGCGGACGCTTCGCCTTCCTCACCGGCCCGAGCGAGCCGGCCGGTGCTCGGCCGATGCAGGCCACGGCCACCGGCGGGACCGCGAGCGCAGCCCCCGCCCCCGCCGAACCCTGGCTGCCCACCCCCGGCGACCGCGGGCTGCTGCTCACGCTGCGCGTCTACAACCCGGAGGCCGCGCTGCAGGCCGCGCCGGCCTCGCTCGATCCGCCGCGGATCGAGCCCGTCGGAGGCTGCCGGTGAGCGCGTCGCGTGGCGTCGGCCGGCGCTGGGCGCTGCGCGTGGCGGCCGTCCTGGCCATCGCGGCGGCGGTGCACGGGCTCACGATCTGGGCCGCACCGAGGCTGATCATGGGCCGCGTGCTCGCGGGCATCGGCGACACCGGCAGCGGCGGCGTGTTCCTGCCCCCGATGACCGATGCCTCGCAGCGCCGGATCGTGATGCCGAGCCCGGACCTGCTGTATGCGGTCTGTCCGTTCGACGTGAGCCGAGCGCCGCTGCGCATCCGCGCCGATCCGAAGGCGCCGGGCTACTGGTCGATCGCGCTGTATGCGTCCAACTCGGACAATTTCTTCGTGATCAACGATCGCCAGGCGGGCGGGCGGCCGGTCGACCTGGTGCTGGCGGGGCCGTCGGCCTACGCGACGGCGGCGGCGCTGCCCGAGGGCGCGACGCTGGTCGCGGCGCCGAGCGCGCGCGGCATGCTGCTGATGCGGGTGCTGGTGGCCGACTACGCGGCGCAGCGCGAGCCCCTCGAGGCCGCCCGCGCCACCCTGAGGTGCGAGCCGCTGCGCTGAGCGCGCCGGCCCGCAGCCGCACCCTCAGCCCTTCAGCCGCTCGTTCTGCGGGAACATCGCGCGGAAGGCCTCGGCATCCATCTCGGCCTTGAACGCATGGCGCGTGCGCAGCGCCTCGATGCGCGCGACGGCCGGCCGCGCGTTGATCTCGTCGAGCAGGCGCTTGAGGTTCGGATACTGCGTCCACGGGTTCTCGACGCCGAGCACGTACGGCACCAGCCGCACCCAGCCCCAGAACGCCATGTCGACGATGCCGTACTCGCCGCCGGCGAGGTAGCGGTTGGTGGCGAGCCGGTCGTCGAGGATCTTCCAGTGACGGTGCGCCTCGAAGTCGTAGCGGTTGAGCGCGTACGCCTTCGGCTCGGGCGCCGCATGGCGGAAGTGCACCGACTGCCCGGAGTACGGGCCGATGCCGCTGGCGATGAACATCAGCCAGGTCAGCATCTCGGCGCGCGCCTGCGAGGCCGGATCGGTCGGCACGAAGCGGCCGTGCCGGTCGCCGAGGTAGAGCAGGATGGCGTTGCTGTCGAAGAGCCGCACGCCGTCGTCGTCGATCGCCGGGACCTTGGCGTTCGGGTTCACCGCCTTGAAGGCGTCGGTGTGCTGCTCGCCCTTGCGGGTGTCGACCGGGATCGGCTCGTAGGGCACGCCGAGCTCCTCGAGCATCAGCGCGACCTTCATCGGATTGGGCGCCAGGTTGTACCAGAACTTCAGCATCGTCTCGCCTCGGGGTCGGGGGGCTTCGGGGTTGGGGATGGGCGCTCAGGCCCGCTCGAACAGGATGTCCTGCGCACCTTCCCACAGTACCTGCACGCCCATCGGGCGCAGCTGCTCCTTGCCCTCGACGATGGTCAGGAAGTGGTTGCCGGCGAGCGGGCCCATCTTCGAGGCGAACGAGCACGAGCCGTAGGCGATCAGCAGCTCGGTCTCGCTGTAGCCGCCCGGGTAGAACAGCACGTCGCCGACCGAGGGATGGCAGGTGTGGTTCTCGAAGCCGACGCCGAGCTTGAACTCGCCGAGCGGGATCCAGCACGCCTCGCCGCTCCAGCGCACGTGGATGATCTTCTGCCGGTAGGGCAGCAGCGCCTCGAACGCGGCGACGGTCAGCGGCGCGTCGGGGTTGGTCTCGGCGATGAACTGGCGGCCGGCGATGGTGATGCGGATGCGGGACATGGCGACACTCGCGGATGAAAAGGAGGGAAAGGGGGGAAAGGGCGAGATCGTAGCCCGGACCGGGCCGGCGCGGCGACCATCGGGTATCGTGGCACGGGGATCCGGCGCGGCGTGCGACCGCGCCGCCCGCCCGCATCGAGGAGACACGCCGCCATGTATTCCGGATTCGACGACCCCGGCCGCTGGGTGCTGCCCGCGGTGCTCGCGGAGCAGGCCGAGCGGCGTCCCGATGCGCGCTGGATCGAGACCACCACCGGCGAGCGCGCCAGCTTCTCGCGGCTCAACGAGGACGTCGAGCGCGCGGCGGCCTGCTTCGCGTCGCTCGGCGTGGCGCCCGGCGACCATGTCGCGGTGATGCTGCCCAACGGGCTGGACCTGGTGCGCGCCTGGCTCGGCCTCGGTCGGCTCGGCGCGGTCGCGGTGATGCTCAACACCGAGCTCACCGGCGCGTTCCTGCGTCATCCGCTCGCCGACTGTGGTGCTGCGCTCGCAGTGGTCGATGCGACGCTGATGCCGGCGTTCCTCGAGGCCTCGCACGACGTGCCGGCGATCGCGCGGGTGCTGGTCGCCGGCGACGCGCCCCCCGCGCCCTCGCGGCCGGGGCTCGCGATGCTGGCCTGGGACGCCTGGCGCGACGCGCCGCGTCACGCCGGGCCGATGCCGCGCGCGCAGGACATCGCGTGCGTGATGTACACCTCGGGCACCAGCGGCCCGGCCAAGGGCGTGCTGATGCCGCACGCGCACTGCTTCCTCTACGGCCGCGGCGCCATCGACTCGCTCGAGCTCACGGCCGACGACGTCTACTACATCGTGCTGCCGCTGTTCCATGCGAACGGTCTGCTGATGCAGCTCGCCGCCACCCTGATCGCCGGCTGCTCGGCGATCGTGCGGCCGCGCTTCTCGGCGAGCGCCTGGCTCGACGACGTGCGCCGCCACGGCGCGACGGCGACCAACTGCCTGGGCGCGCTCGCGGCCTTCCTGATCGCCACGCCGCCGACGCCCCACGACCGCGATCACCGGCTGCGCGTCGTGAAGAACGCCCCGAACCTCGCCGAGCACGAGGCGGTGTTCCGCGAGCGCTTCGGCGTACCCGACGTCACCTCGGGCTTCGGCATGACCGAGGTCAACATCCCGACCTGGGGGCGCCTGGGCGAGTCCTTGCCGGGCACCGCGGGGCGCGTCTACGACCGGTTCTTCGAGATGGTCATCGCCGACCCCGAGACCGACCGGCCGGTGGCCGCCGGCGAACTCGGCGAAATCCTCGTGCGGCCGAAGGTGCCCTTCGGGTTCATGGCGGGCTATCACGGTCGGGCGCAGCAGACGGTCGAGGCCTGGCGCAACCTGTGGTTCCACACCGGGGATGCCGGCACGCTGAGCGCCGACGGGGTGCTGACCTTCGTCGACCGCATCAAGGACTGCATCCGGCGTCGCGGCGAGAACCTGTCGGCGACCGAGATCGAGTCGGCGTTCGCGACGCTCGCCGGTGTCGCCGAGGTCGCCGCGTACGCGGTGCCGTCCGACATCCGCGGTGGCGAGGACGAGGTGATGCTCGCGGTGGTGCCCGCCCCCGGCGCGCAGCCGACGCCGCAGCAGGTCGCGGACCATGCCGAGCGCACGCTGCCGCGCTTCGCGCGCCCGCGCTACGTGAGCGTGATCGACGCGCTGCCGAAGACCGCCACCGGCAAGGTGCAGCGTGCGCTGCTGCGCAAGCGCGGTGCCGAGGGCGCGTGGGATGCGACGACCGCATCGGCCGCGCTGGCCCCGGCGCCGACCGAGCCGCGATGAGCGGGACGGCGACGCCGCCCATGGCGGGCACGGGCGGCCCAACGGGCTCGGCTGCGCCGGTCAACGCACCGGTCAACGCGCCGCTCACCGCGCCGCGCCACGTCGTTGTCGTCGGCTGCGGCTTCGCGGGCACCAGCGCGCTCTGGCAGCTCGTGCACCGCCATCCGGTCGAGCGGGTCACCGTCCTCGAGGCGAGCGGCGAGTTCGGACCGGGCTTCGCCTACCGCGAGCGCGACTGCCCCGACTACCTCGTCAACAACACCACCGACACGATGTGTCTGGCGCCGACGCACCGCGGTGCCTTCATCGACTGGCTGCGGATGACCGGCCATCCGGGCGCGGCCGAGCCGGGCGGACACCTGCCGCGTGCCGAGTTCGGGAGCTTCCTGCGCGAGGTGGTGCGCGCCTCGCTCGTCGGCGCCTCGATCCGCGGCCTGCGGGTCGAGCTCGTGCCGCAGGAGGCGACCGGCATCGAGGAGCCGCCCGAGGGCGGCGTGACCGTGCGCTGGGCGGGCGGCGAGGTCCGGGCCGATGCGGTGCTGTTGGCCACCGGGCGCTGCCCCGCCGCGAGCCGCGTCGCACCGCCGCCGCCCGGTGCCTCGGCCCGTTTCTTCGCGACCCACGTCTGCCGCGACGAGCTCGACGCGCTCCCCGCCGATGCGACGGTGCACGTGCTCGGCGCTTCGCTCAGCGCCTACGACGTCGCGAACCGGCTGTTCTCGCCACGCACCGGCGCGGCCTTCGTGCGCGAGCCCGACGGCACGCTGCGCTTCGAGGGCGGCCCGAACGCGCGCCGCCTGGTGCTGATGTCGCGCTCGGGGCGGCTCAAGAAGGTCGGTGGCCGCAGCCGCATGCCGATCCGGCGCACCCGGCTCGTCGAGCCGGTGCTCGCGGCGCTCGCCGCCGAGCGCGGCGGCCTGACGCTCGAGGACGTCGTG
>CAIUGQ010000658.1 GCA_903898725.1 uncultured Burkholderiales bacterium
CGGCGGCGGTGCCGGAGGTGCGCCGGCCGGCGGCGGGGGCACGCCGGGCGGAAGCGGCGCGGGCCGCGACGCGGCGGGCGCCACCGGCTGCGGGCGGAAGGTGCCCTCCACCACCGGCACCTTGTGGCCGCTCGCGTACATGCACTGGACGTAGGCATGGTCGTAGCGGCGCTGCGTGGTGGACGCAGACCCGTAGGCGGCACTGCTGCCGATCGCCGAGCCGGCGATCAGTCCGGTGCCGGCACCGATGGCTGCCCCCTGGGAGCCGCCGATCGCCGCACCGGCGACCGCGCCGACGGCGGTGCCGACGATGGCCCCGCCGGCGACCGTGTCGTTGGCCGCCTTCTGCGCCGACTGCCCGCCGATCCGTTCGGTGGCGAAGCGACGGCAGGCGTCGTCGTCGGTCCGGAACTGCGCGAACGAGCGGCCGGTGCCGGGCAGGGCCATCGTGCTGGGCCCCTCGGGGATCACCGCGCAGCCGCCGAGCACGGCGAGCAGCGCGGAGAGCACGAGGACACGAGGACGGATCGGTCGAAGGATCGATGCCATGACGGTGCTCCGGCTCATTGGGCGGCCCGCGGCAGCACCGGCTGCCAGCCCTGGGCACATTCGCCGACCTCGGGGTACCAGCCCTGGGGCTCGCCGCACCAGTACCAGTAGCCGGCGGAGGGCACCTCGTCGTCGCGGGGGCGTTCGACGTACACCAGCGGCGGCGGCGGCGAGACGACGATGGGCGGCGAGACGACCACCGGCGGCGGATAGCCCGGCCAGCCCCAGGCGCCCGGGTAGTACGGGTACGGCCGCGGGTACGGCGCACCGATGACGACGTCGACGCCGACGTTGGGGCGGGAATGGTAGTAGGCGGGCGGGCGGTAGGCCGGCGGGCGGATCGCGGGCGGCGGGACGTAGACGCTCCCCGGCGGCGCGATCGGGCGGGCGCCCGGCGGCGGGGCGATCGAAGGCGGGGGTGCGATCGAAGGCGGCGGCGCGACCTGCGCCGGCGGCGGCGGTGCGCCCGGTGCCTGCGGGCGGGCCGTGCCGTAGAACCGGTTGACCGGCCGCTCGCCCGCCTGGGCCACCACGGTCGAATCGACCCGCGTCTGTGCGGCGGCTGCGCCGCACACCGCGGCCATGCAGACCCCCACCACCCACGCTGTCCAACGTTTCATCGTCTGCTCCATCATGGCCCGCGGCTGCGGGCCGGAATCCTGTGTTCCGTCGAGGGCGACGCACGCCCCCTGTCGGTCCAACGGCGCCGCCACGGCAGCCGCCGACCTTCGAATCAAACCGTTACAACTGCCCGCCCTCGGCTATCATCGCCGCGCCCATGAACATCACCGTCGTCGTCTCGGCCTACAACAACTGGGTGGCGCTCGACCGGACGCTGCTCGGCTTCCGGTGTCAGACGCTCGCGCCGGCGGAACTGTGGATCGCCGAGGACAGCCACTTCGAAGAGGTCGCGGCGGTCGTCGAGAAGCACCGGGCACTGGCGCCCTGGCCCATCCGGCACATCACGCAGGAGAACCGCGGCTACCGCAAGCCGATCATGATGAACCGTGCGTTCGGCGATGCGTGCGGAGAATTCGTCGTGTTCACCGATGCGGACTGCGTGCCCAGGGCCGACCTGCTGGCGAACTATGCCCGGCTGGCCCGGCCGGGCACCTTCCTGGCGGGCGGCAGCCACCTGTCCATCCCCGAACCGTTCCACCGCGAGCGGCTGACCGACGCGATGATCGAGTCGCAGCAGCTGTTCGATCATGACTGGCTGGCGGCGCAGGGCATCGAGCTGTCCCGCTGGCGACTGACCCGCTCGCGTCCGCTGGCCCGCACGCTCGATCTGCTCACCGCCCGCAATTCGCTGAACGGCGCGAACACCGGCGCCTGGAAGGCCGACATCCTGAAGGTCGGCGGCTATGACGAGACCATGGGCTACGGCGGCGAGGACCGGAACTTCGGCTATCGGATGAACAACGCGGGCGTGCGCGGCGTGCGGGCCCGCCACAGCCTGGTGTGGCTGCACCTCGACCACAAGCGCGGCTACGTCGATCCGGCGCTCAAGCAGGCCAACCTCGACTGGAACCGCGAGGTGAAGCGCCAGCGGCTGGTGTGGCCGCGGCAGACGGCGCTGCCTCGGCCGGCGTCCGCCTGAGCCAGCACACGGGGTCGGTCTTCGCGAGCCGGCGCCCCACCGGCGGTCGTGATCAGGCTGCGAACGATGCCTCGCCGGCGCTGTACAGCCGGGCATAGAGCCCCGCGCGCGCCAGCAGCTCCGCATGCGTGCCGCGCTCGACGATGCGCCCCTCGGCCATCACCAGGATCCGGTCGGCGTTGACGATGGTCGACAGCCGGTGCGCGATGACCAGCGTCGTGCGGTCACGCATCAGCGTCTCGAGCGCGGCCTGCACCGCGCGCTCCGACTCGTTGTCGAGCGCCGAAGTGGCCTCGTCGAGGATCAGCACCGGCGCGTCCTTCAGGATGGCGCGTGCGATCGACAGCCGCTGGCGCTGGCCCCCGGAGAGCCGGATGCCGTTGTCGCCGATGACGGTCTCGAGCCCCTCCGGCAGCGAGGCGACGAAGCTCTCCAGATGCGCGGCCCGGATGGCGGCCTCGATCCGCTCGCGCGGTGCATGTCGGCACGCGCCGTACGCGACGTTGGCGGCGATCGTGTCGTTGAACAGCATCACCTGCTGGCTGACCCAGGCGATCTGCGAGCGCAGGCTCGCCAGCGTCAGGGTCTCGACCGGGATGCCGTCGAGCAGCACGCGGCCCTCGGTCGCCGCCTGGAAGCGCGGGATCAGGTTCGCGAGCGAGGTCTTGCCGCCGCCGGAGGGGCCGACCAGCGCGACGGTCTCGCCGGGGGCGATCGCGAGGTCGATGCCGGACAGCGCGATGCGCTCGGTGTTCGGATACGAGAAGCCCACCCCCTCGAACGCGATCTCGCCCCGCGCGCGCTCGATCACGCGGGTGCCGGCGTCGGGCTCGACCGGCTCGTCGACGAAGGCGAACACCACCTCGGCGGCGGCGAGCGCACGCTGCAGGTCGCCGTTGACGTTGGCCAGGTGCTTGAGCGGCGCGAGCAGCATCAGCATCGCGGTGAGGAATCCGACGAAGCCGCCGGCGGTGGTCTGCTCCGCACGCGCCTGCATCAGCACGACGCACACCACGACGCCGACCGCCACCGCAGCGGCGAGCTGGGTCATCGGCACGATGGTGGCGCTCGCCACCGTCATGCGACGCGCGAAGTTGCGCAGCCGCTCGTTGGCCGCATCGAAGCGCGACTTCTCCTGGTCCTGGCCGCCGTAGACCTTGATGACCGGGTTGCAGCGGATCGCCTCCTCCACCACGGCGGTCATCTCGCCGGTGTAGCGCATCTGCTCGGACGAGAGCCGGCGCATGCGCTTGGAGAACGCGGCCACCATCACCGCGACGATCGGGATGAGCACGACGACCACGAGCGTGAGCCGCCAGTTCAGGTACAGCAGCCAGGCGAACAGGCCGACGATCACCGCGCTGTCGCGCACCAGCACGACCACCACGCTGGTCAGCGTGTTGGTGACGTTGTTGACGTCGTTGACCAGCTTGGCGATCAGCTGGCCGGAGGACTCGCGCGCGAAGAAGCCGGCAGGCAGCTCGGCCAATCGGGCGAACATGTCGCGGCGCAGCCCGGCGAGCACACGCTGGCCGACCCAGGACATCGCGAAGCTCATCGTGAAGGTCGCGGCGCCGCGCACGACGAAGAGGCCGACGATGGCCAGCGGCAGCGCCCACAGCATCCAGTTCTGGACGTCGCGCAGCGCGGTGTCGAGCATGTAGGTGAACAGCGCGGGCAGCGCGGGCTCGGTGGCCGCGGTGGCGAGCATGCCGAGCACGCCGAGGGCGAACACCTTCCAGTGCGGGCGCACGTAGCCGAGCACCCGGCGGATCAGCACCCGATCGCGGCCGCGGCGCTCGGCGGCGCCGACCTCAGCCATACCGCAGCTCGACGCCTTCGGGCGACAGCCACTGGCGCAGTTCGACGAGCAGCGCCTCGTCGGGGCGGATGCGCCAGGCATCGCCCAGCCTCACCGCGCAGCGCGCCTGACCGTTGTGATAGTGGATCTCGACCGGGCAGCCGCGCGGCGGCGCCGGGGTGTCGTCGTCCTCGGCGGAGAACACACCGCCATTCGGCACCTCGGTGGCCGTGCGCGCACGGTACGGTTCGAGCAGCGTGCGCAGCCGCAGGCCGTCGGAGCCGCCGTTCATCCGCAGCAGCAGCATGCGGGCGTGCTCCTGGCGCGCGCGCGTCAGGTCGAGCACGCGTTCGGCGCTGAGGCGAAAGCCGCCGCTGTAGTCGTCCTTCGAGACCTTGCCATGGATGACGAGCAGCTCGTCCTCCTTGAGCAGCCCGCGCGCCGACTCGTAGAGCTCGTTGAAGATCGCGATCTCGACCGCGGCGGTGGTGTCGTCCAGGCCCAGGCGGATCATCTTGCCGCGACGGGTCATGCCGATCTGCAGCGTGGTCACGATGCCGGCGACCGTCACCGCCGCCGACCCGTAGGTGGACTCGGCGATGCGCGGCAGGTCGGCGAGCTTCGTCTTGACGAAGCGGCGCACCTCGGCCTCGTGGCCCTTGAAGAGGTGGCCGCTCAGGTAGAAGCCGAGCGCGGTCTTCTCCTCGCGCAGCCGATGGCGCTCGTCCCACGGCGGACACGCGAGCCACTGCGGCTCGATGGTGTCGCTGCCGTCGGCGCCGCCGAACAGGCTCGACTGGTTGGCGCTGGCGGCCTGCTGCTCGGCCGCCTCCATCGCCTGCGGCACGTTGGTCAGCAGCTTCGCGCGGTCGGCATCGAGCGCGTCGAACGCGCCCCCGCGCACCAGCGCCTCGATCGTGCGGCGGTTGACCACGCGCCGGTCGATGCGCATGCAGAAGTCGAACAGGTCGGTGAAGGGCCGCTCGCTGCGGGCTCGCAGGATCTCCTGCACCGCGCCCTCGCCCGTGCCCTTGACCGCGCCGAGCCCGTAGCGCACGGTCTTGCGGTCGATCGGGTCGAAGCGGAAACCCGACGCGTTGATGTCGGGCCCGAGCACCACGACCTTGTTGTCCTGCGCGTCCTTGACGAAGAGCTGGACCTTGTCGGTGTCGTCCATGTCGGACGACAGCGTCGCGGCCATGAACTCGGCCGGATAGTGGGCCTTGAGCCAGGCCGTCTGGTAGGTGACGACCGCGTAGGCGGCGGTGTGCGACTTGTTGAAGCCATACTCCGCGAACTTCTCCATCAGGTCGAAGAGCTGGGTGGCCAGCGCCGGGTCATGCCCCGTGCCGGCCGCGCCCTCGTTGAAGATGGCGCGCTGCTGCTCCATCTCCTCGGCCTGCTTCTTGCCCAAGGCGCGGCGCAGCAGGTCGGCTCCGCCCAGCGTGTAGCC
>CAIUGQ010000659.1 GCA_903898725.1 uncultured Burkholderiales bacterium
CCGGCACCGCGGCGGGCTCGCCGCCGCCGCCGCCGCAGCCAGCGAGTGCGAGCAGCGCGGCCGCGAGCAGCGAGGCCGCAGGCGCGCGCCAGCGTGGGGCGGGGGTCGGGACGGAGGTCTTCACGGTGACAGTGTCGGGGGCGGTGCGTGCCCGCGCGAGGAACTGGTTCTCGTCGGGCGGCAGAAGGCGTCGGTGTCGCGGTCGGTGTCGCGGTCGGTATCGGTATCGGCGTGGTCAGGTCGCGGCGTCGACGGCGCGCTTGTGCCCCTCGCGGTCGATCGCCACGTAGGTCAGCGTGGCATCGGTCACCTTGACGACGAACGGGTCGGCCGGGTTGCGTGCCGCGATCACCTCGACGTGCACGGTGATCGACGTGCGACCGATCGACTCGATGCGCGTGAAGAAGCTGAGCACGTCGCCGACCGACACCGGCTGCTTGAACTGGAAGGCGTTGACCGCCACGGTGGCGACGCGGCCGCGCGCGCGCCGTGCCGCGGCGATGCCGCCGGCGATGTCGACCTGCGCCATCACCCAGCCGCCGAACACGTCGCCGTTGCCGTTCAGGTCGGCGGGCATCGGCACGACGCGCAGGGTCAGGTCGTGTCCGTCGGGAGCGATCGGCTCGTTGTGCATCGGGGCTCGCGTCGGGGGGAGGGGGCCGGCCTTGGAGTACCCTGTCGGGCCGGCATCCGACCCTACCGCAAAGCCCGCGCAGCGCCAAGCCGCGCGCCGGCGGTCGACCGCCTCCAGCCTGCCTGCCGATGCGACCGTCCTCGTCCACTGCCCCCCCGCCCGCCGCCGCCCGTTCCCGCGACCGCTCCGACTGGCAGACCCTCGCCAGCCTGCTGCCCTACCTGTGGGAATGGCGCTGGCGGGTCGCGCTCGCGATCGGCTTCCTGGTCGCTGCCAAGGTGGCCACGGTGGGCGTGCCGGTGCTGCTCAAGCAGATCGTCGACCGGCTCGCGCCGGTCGCGGGCCAGCAGACCGCGACGCTCGTGGCCGTGCCGCTCGGCCTGCTGGTCGCCTATGGCGCGCTGCGGCTGCTGTCGACCGCATTCACCGAGCTGCGCGAGTTCGTGTTCGCCAAGGTCACGCAGAGCGCGGTCCGCACCATCGCGCTCAAGGTGTTCCGCCACCTGCACGCGCTGTCGCTGCGCTTTCACCTCGAGCGCCAGACCGGCGGCCTGACCCGCGACATCGAGCGCGGCACCCGCGGCATCTCGAGCCTGGTGTCGTACACCCTCTACTCGATCCTGCCGACGCTGGTCGAGATCTCGCTGGTGCTCGGCTACCTGGTGCTGAACTACGACGTGTGGTTCGCCGGGATCACCGGCGTGGCGCTCGTCTGCTACATCGTCTACACCGTGGCGGTCACCGAGTGGCGCACCGAGTTCCGCCGCTCGATGAACGAGCTCGACTCCAAGGCCAACGTCCGCGCGATCGACTCGATCCTGAACTACGAGACGGTCAAGTACTTCGGCAACGAGGACTTCGAGGCGCGCCGGTACGACGAGAGCATGCAGCGCTGGGAGCGCGCGGCGGTGCGCAGCCAGACCTCGCTGTCGGTGCTCAACGTCGGGCAGGCCGCGATCATCGCGGTGGCGGTCACGCTGATGGTCTGGCGCGCGACGGTCGGCGTGGTCGAGGGCCGCATGAGCATCGGCGACCTGGTGCTGGTCAACGCCTTCATGATCCAGCTCTACATGCCGCTGAACTTCCTGGGCGTGCTGTACCGCGAGATCAAGCAGAGCCTGGCCGACATGGAGCGGCTGTTCTCGCTGCTCGACGCCAACCGCGAGGTCGACGACTCGCCGGGCGCCGGCACGCTCGACCTCGGCCGCGCGCCGGAGCTGCGCTTCGATCGCGTGTCGTTCGCCTACGACCCGAACCGGGTGATCCTGCACGACGTCAGCTTCACCGTGGCCGCGGGCACCACCACCGCGGTGGTGGGCGCGAGCGGTGCCGGCAAGTCGACGCTCGCGCGGCTGCTGTTCCGCTTCTACGACGTGACGGGCGGTTCGATCACGCTCGACGGACGCGACCTGCGCGCGGTCACGCAGTCGAGCCTGCGCGCGGCGATCGGCATCGTGCCGCAGGACACCGTGCTGTTCAACGACAGCCTGCGCTACAACGTCGCCTACGGCCGCCCCGGTTCGCCCGACAGCGAGATCGAGGCGGCCGCCGGCGCCGCCCAGCTCTCGGCGTTCATCGCGTCGCTGCCGGCGGGCTGGGAGACGCCGGTCGGCGAGCGCGGCCTGAAGCTGTCGGGCGGCGAGAAGCAGCGCGTCGCGATCGCGCGGATGCTGCTGAAGAACCCGCCGGTGCTGGTGCTCGACGAGGCCACCTCGGCGCTCGACTCGCGCAACGAGGCGGCGATCCAGGACGCACTGCGCACGGTCGCCGCGCACCGCACGACCCTGGTGATCGCGCACCGGCTCTCGACCATCGTCGATGCCGACCAGATCCTGGTGCTGGACGCCGGCCGGATCGTCGAGCGCGGCCGCCACGACGAGCTGCTCGCGCGCGGCGGGCGCTATGCGGAGCTGTGGGCGATGCAGGCGCGCGAAGAGGCCGATCCGGCGCAGGACGGGGCGCCGCCGGCCTGAGCGTCTCGGGCCGCACGGTATCCGCCCGGGGTGCATCGCCCGGGGCGGCCCGCTCGAGGTGCATCGTGCACGCCGCCGTGCACGGTGCACGCGCGCCGTCGCCTCAGAACTCGACCTCGAGCTCCTCGATGTCCTCGGGCTCGGCCATCGCGGCGGCGGTCCATTCCTTCATCTCGGGCATCGCGACGATCCG
>CAIUGQ010000660.1 GCA_903898725.1 uncultured Burkholderiales bacterium
CTTCTCGACTCCGCTGCAGGTGATCGGACCGATTCTCGGCTGCACCGGCCCCTCCTTCTCGAGATCCACGCGGAATCCGCAGGTCTGCCCTCGCCAGTCGGCAACGAGCCGGTTGCGCTCGGACAGCCCGTCGACGAAGACCTCGCCGCGTGCCGCGACCGGGAACGACGCGTCGCTGCCCTCGATCTGCACCGTCGCGCCGGACGGCAATGGCGATCCATCGTCGAGGACCAGCCGGATCAGCGCGCCGAGGCTGCGCTTGACCGGAAACCTGAGCAGCGTGCCACTGCGGGCGTAGGGTACCGCATCGATCTCCGCGGTCCCGATCGCCGTGTCCATCGGCAGTTCCCCGATCTCGAGGCGCACCTGATTCGACTGGTAGGGCAGCAGGCGCGGCAGCACCGCATAGCCCTCGGCATCGGTGCGCCCCGCGGGCTGATTGTTGACGAGCACCTCGACGTCGCGAAAGCCCGGCACATGGACCACGCCGAAGCTGTCGCCGAGCCGACGGGACGGAAACACGCGCCCGTCGAGCACGGCGACCGATCCGCTCAGGTTCGCCCGATAGGCGTCGACGCCGCCGGCGTGCGCGGCCTCGAGCAGCAGCGTCGCGGAATCGTTCTGCAGGGCGACGCCGCCCTCGTATCGGCTCGCGTCGCCGGGGCCTGCCGCCAGCAGCCGGTAGCCCGCGCCGCTCCCCTCCGGCAGGTTGCGCTGCAGCTGGACCTGGGCCCTCGGCTCGGTCGGCGAGGTGATCGTCGCCGATGCCGAGGTCGCGCCATCCAGCGCCGAGATCAGCGTCAGCGAGATGGCGGAACTGCCCGTCCCGTCGAAGGCCTTGAAGGCGGAGACCACCAGCGCCGAGGCGGGGCCGAGCGCGAGGCTGTAGCTGAGCGAGCCGATCTCGGCATTCGGACGGTCCCGGTTGTCCTGCCGGACATAGCCCATGCCGACCGAGCCGGCCCGGCCGAACGACATGCCGACATTGCCCGAGAGCTGCATCTGCGGCGCTGGCTGCCCGGGCTGCAGTCCGAGCTGCGTGAATGCCTCCGACGTCCACTGCGAGCGCACACCGAAGCTCACGCCCGTGCGCACCTGACGCTCGAAGCCCACGTACGCGAGCCCGCCCGCGCCGAGCGGGCCGTTGCTGACCCCGCCCGCCGCCGTCAGCACGCCGAACTCAGGCAGCGACACGATGGCACCGGCGCCTCCCGTCTGCTGGTCGGCCAGGGCTTCGAGCCGAAACTCGCCGGTCAACCAGTCCGTGAGCCCGCGCCGCTGCTGGTAGGTCGCCACGAAGCGGCCGTAGTCGTTCGAACTCAGCCCATAGTTGTTGCGCACCCAGCCGAACTCGATCGCATCGTCCACCAGCCCCTCGCGAAGCAGCTGACTGCTCGCGTAGTACGGGAGCGTGATCACCTGCTCGCGGCCCAGCAGGTCGCGCGTCACCAGCCGCACCTCTCCGCGCCCGGTGATCACCGGCACGTTGGAGATCGAGAACGGCCCGGCGGGCAGCGGCGTGCTCTGGCGCAGCACACCGTCCACATACAGGTCCGTCACGCTCGGCAGCACCGCCTCGCCGCGCAGACCGGGCAGCGGGAAGGTCACGAACGTGGGGTTGGTCGCGAAGTTCGTGCCGTAGCGCACGCCGCCGAAGCGCAGCGGCCGCCCCCAGATGCCCGAGGTGCCGATCGCGTCTCCGATCGTGAGCGTCCGGGTGCGCTCGGGCAGGTCGAGCGTCCAGCTCGAATCGAGCCTCACCGTACTGGGCTCGACGCCGAAGCCGCGCACCAGGGCCCCGGTCGAGAACACGCCGAAACGACTGAACGCCCCCACGTCGAGCTGCCCGGTGAAGCTTCGCGTCGAGGCCGCCAGCGGATCGCCCGTGGCGTGGCTGTAGTACAGGTCGTAGCTCGCGAAGCCGCCCAGCGGAGGCGGGTTCGGCGCCGGCGGACGCGGCGGCGTCGCCTGCAGTTGCGTCGCCTCGAAGTACGCCGGGGGAATCTCGATCGACAGCCGCTGGAGCGCCTCGTCGATCGAGATCCTCACGCCCGGGAAGGTGTCCAGAGGCAGGTGCGGCTCGCCGGCGAAGAGGACCGGCTCGACATCCTGCGGGATCCTCAGACGCCAGGCGACGAGATCGGCGCGACGCGCGGCGAGCCGGCCGTCCGCGAGCGTCACGAGGCGCGTGCTGCCGACCGGTTCGCGATTGACCTCGACGTCGAAGAGCACGGCGCGAGTCCGCGGCGGTGCCGAAGACGGCACGCCCGCCGCCGGTCGAGGCACGGCAGGGGACGGTGATGCGGGTGCTGGCGGTGGCGCGGTTGCCGCAGGTGGCTCGACTGCAGGGGCCGGCGCGGCCGTCGGAGGAGGCTCGGCTGCAGGCGGCGTCAGGGTGACCGCAGGCGTCTCGGCTGCAAGGGCAGACGCCGGTGCGGCTGCCGGGAGTGTTGCGGCTGCCGGGAGTGTTGCGGCTGCCGGGAGTGTTGCGGCTGCCGGGAGTGTTGCGGCTGCCGGGGGTGTTGCGGCTGCCGGGGGTGTTGCGGCTGCCGGGGGTGTTGCGGCTGCCGGGGGTGTTGCGGCTGC
>CAIUGQ010000661.1 GCA_903898725.1 uncultured Burkholderiales bacterium
ATGCCCCACAGCGCGCCGAACTGATAGGTCGTGTCGAACTGGACCTACTTGCCGACGATGCCGTTGTAGTTGGTCTCGTTGTAGGCCAGCAGGCTGAGGTCCAGGAAGCCCATCGGGATGTTGAGGTTCACGGTCGGGCCGATCAGCAGCTTCAGGGGCTTGGGCGCGAAGGCAGTGTCCTTGGTGCCGGCATCGAAGCCGAAGGTCAGCGAGAAGTCGCGGACCGGACCCAGGTCGTACTTCATGCCCAGGGTCTTCGACGACGAGACCGAGCTGCGGTACGCGACGTAGAGTTCCTGCGCCTGGCTGGTGCTGTTGCGGTTCGCCGGGTCGTTCTCGAGCGAGCGCAGGATGTCCAGGGAGAAGAAGTTCGTGCCGTACTTGTACCCGCTGAAGTGAGCCAGCGTGAAGATGTTCTTCGGCACATCGGCGGCGATCGCCGGCTCTGCGTAGCCGCTGCTGTAGCGGTAGCCGATCCAGGTGTCGCTGAAGTCGGCGGCTTGGGCGCTGCCCGCTGCAGCGATCAGGCCGGCTGCAACCAGGGGGGCGAGTTTCATCAGGGTTCTCCGTGGATATGGGGTCGTCGGACTCGGTTCGTCCCGCGCCGCCGCGGTGCATCGGCCCGATCGCGGTGCGGACGTCGAGTCAGTGCAAGATACGTTCCAAGCTGAGCCATTGAGAGGGACTCTGCGTTGCCCCGTAGAATCCGCACCACACGACGTACCGGATTCAGCCCATGGGACACCGCCTCACCCAGATCGCCACCCGCACCGGCGACGACGGCACCACCGGCCTCGGCGACGGCAGCCGCACCCCCAAGGACAGCCTTCGCGTCGCCGCGATGGGCGATGTCGACGAGCTCAACTCGACGATCGGGGTGCTGCTGTGCGAGCCGCTGCCCGACGACGTCCGCACCGAGCTCCTCGAGATCCAGCACGACCTCTTCGATCTCGGCGGCGAGCTCTGCATCCCCGGCTTCGAGAACATCGCCGAGGCCCAGGTCGCGCGGCTCGATGCGCTGCTCGCGCGCCACAACGCGACGCTGCCCCGGCTGCAGGAGTTCATCCTGCCCGGCGGCTCGCGCGCCGCCGCGATCGCGCATGTCGCACGCACCGTGTGCCGGCGTGCCGAGCGCGTGGTCGTGGCACTCGGCCATGCCGAGCCGGTGCGCCCGCTGTGCCGCCAGTACCTGAACCGCCTGTCCGACCTGCTGTTCGTGCTGGCGCGCGTGCTCAACCGGCATGCCGGCGGCAGCGACGTGCTGTGGCAGAAGGGCCGCGCGAAGGCCTGACCGGCGCGCAGCCCGCGCGGCGTCGCGCCGGTATCAGGCCGCGTCGCCAAGCACCTTCGACAGCTCGCCCGACAGTCCGGTCCAGCGCACGCCTGCATCACGCGTCGCCCCGGGGCCATCGGTCACGCGCAGGGCCGCGGCGGCCCAGCGGGCCCCGGCCTGCACGCTGTCGATCACGGCCACCGGCACGCGAGGCGCCACCTGCTTGGCGATGCCGCCGAGCGCCGCACCGCCGATGACCAGCGCCGCCGTGTCGGGCCCGATCGCGGCCTGCAGCGCACCGAGGATCTCGGCCGCGCCGCCGTCGGGCTGGTTCATCAGCTCGACGCCGCTCTTCTCGACGACGTGGATGCCCTCCAGGCCCTGCTCCAGGCCGTTGGCCGCGGCGAAGCGCTCGAGCATGGGCTTCCAGGCGGCACCGCCGGTCACGATGCCGTGCGGCCCGCGTTCGGCCGCCTCGAGCAGCGCCGCCTCGGCCAGGCCCATCACCGGCACGCCCGCGGACTCGCGCAGCGCCGCGATGCCCGGGTCGCCGAAGCAGCCGATGCAGATCGCATCGCACCGCCCGCCGCCCGCGACGTACGACGCCCAGGCATCGAGCACCGCATGCGCGGCGATCGCATAGGCGGTCTCGGAGGCGATGTAGGACGCGCCGAAGCGCGCGGTGACCGTCACCAGGGCGACGTCGTCGCCCAGCAGCGGGCGCATGACGCCAGCCATCAGCTCGGTGACGGAGGTCGAGGTGTTGGGGTTGATCAGCAGCAGGGTGCGCACGATGCGGGTCCGGACCTTGAGGTGGCACCAGTATGACGCAGCCCCCTGATGCGAACGCGCGGCGGATCGTCCGACGCGCGCCGCATCGGACCGGTCAGTACGTCTTGTACGGCAGGAACTTGCCGCTCAGCACGACATGCACGCGGTCGCCCTTCGGATCCGGCTCGCGGGCGATGTCCATCGAGAAGTCGATCGCGGACATGATGCCGTCGCCGAATTCCTCGTGGATCAGCTCCTTGATCGTCATGCCGTAGACGCTGACGATCTCGTACCAGCGGTAGATCAGCGGGTCGGTCGGGACGGCGGTGGGCAGCGAGCCCTTGTACGGCACGACCTGCAGCCAGGCGATGTCGTCCTCGGACAGGCCGAAGATGTCGCCGACCGTCTCGGCCTGCTTGGCGGTGAAGGTCATCTGGCCGAGGCAGCCGGCGGTGACCCACTCCTTGCTCTCGCCGACGGCCTTGGCCACGTCGGCCCATTTGATGCCCTTGCGGACCTTCGTCTCGACGATCTTGCGGGTGACGTCGTTGCGATCCATGTCTGTTGGTCTCCAGTGTCGGATGGGGAAAATGAGGGCGCGGGCCGCGCTTGCGGCCGGCGGGTTCAGCGGACCGCGTGCAGCCTCGGGGCGGGCACGGTCGGCACCGGATCGGGCTGGTCGGGCTCGAGGCCCGGGGACACCTCGACCGGCCCGCCCGAGGCCCCGGCCGCGGTGTCGACGCCGCCCTGCTGGATCAGCTTGGAGCGGTGCACGAGGAAGTCCACCAGGTGGTTGCGGATCTTGTAGAACTGCGGGTCGTGGTGGATGGTGAGACGCGTGCGGTCGCGCGGCAGGGTGTTGCGCACGACCTCGGCGATGCGCGCGTTCGGGCCGTTGCTCATCAGCAGGATCCGGTCGGCGAGCAGGATCGCCTCGTCGACGTCGTGCGTGATCATGAAGACCGTCTGATGGGTCTCGGCGCAGATCTTCAGCAGCTCGTCCTGGATCACGCCGCGGGTGAGCGCATCGAGCGCACCGAACGGCTCGTCGAGCAGCAGCATCTTCGGCTCGATGGCGAACGCGCGTGCGATGCCGACGCGCTGCTTCATGCCGCCCGACAGCTCCGAGGGCTTCTTGTGCTCGGCACCCGTCAGACCCACCAGTTCGATGAAGCGGCGCGACTGCGCATCGACCTTCGCGCGGTTCCACGACGGCCAGCGCGAGCGCACCGCGAACGACACGTTCGCGAGCACCGTCATCCACGGCATCAGCGCGTGGCCCTGGAACACCACGCCGCGCTCGAGCCCCGGGCCCGAGACCTCGCGGCCGTCCATGAACACGAAGCCGCCCGAGGGCTGCTCGAGCCCCGCCAGCACGTTCAGGATGGTCGTCTTGCCGCAGCCCGAGTGCCCGATGATGCAGACGAACTCGCCCTTGGCGATGCCGAAGTCGACCTTGTCGAAGACCGTCAGCTCGCCCTTCGAGGACGGGAAGCGCTTGGCCAGCCCCTCCACCCGCAGGAATGCGTCCTTCATCGTCATTCCTTCCAGGTGACGTACTGCTGCAGACCGGCGAACGCCATGTCGAGCAGCATGCCGACCACGCCGATCACGCCGATGGCGAAGATCACGTTGGTCAGCGAGAGGTTGTTCCACTCGTTCCACACGAAGTAGCCGACGCCGGTGCCGCCCACCAGCATCTCGGCCGCCACGATCACCAGCCAGGCGATGCCCATCGAGATGCGCATGCCGGTGAGGATCGTCGGCGCGGCCGCCGGCAGGATCACCTCGAAGGCGCGCCTGAACGGACCGACCTCGAGGGTGCGCGCGACGTTGAGCCAGTCGCGGCGCACCGAGGCGACGCCGAACGCGGTGTTGATCAGCATCGGCCAGATCGAGCAGATGAAGATCACGAAGATGCCCGAGGCCGAGGAGTCCTTGATGGTGTAGAGCGCGATCGGCATCCACGCCAGCGGCGAGATCGGCTTGAGGACCTGGATGAACGGGTTCAGCGCCCGATAGAGCAGCGGCGACATGCCGATCATGAAGCCGACCGGGATCGCGACCAGCGCGGCGAGCAGGTAGCCCGCGCCGACGCGCAGCAGCGAGTGGCCGAGCTGGATGCCGATGCCCTTGTCGTTCGGCCCGTTGTCGTAGAAGGGCGCCGACAGGTGCTTGACGGTGGTCTCGGCCATCTGCGCGAGCGTCGGCAGGCCATCGGTCTTGGCCGCGGAGCTCGCGGCCTTGCCCATCAGCTTGGCGTACTCGTCGTCGGCCGTGGACGCCGTCGCCGGCCCGCTCGGCGCGGTGGCGAGATGCCAGGCGCCGAGCAGCACGACGAGGATCAGCAGCGACAGCGCCGCCGCCCGCAGGGAGAGGGAACGATCGGAGTTCATCGGCCCTCAGCCGCGCTTGATCGCGAAGCTGTCGACGTACTTCTGCGGCTGCATCGGGTCGAACGCCTTGCCCATCACCTTGAACTTCTTGTAGCCGCTGTCGGGCGTCTTCTGATCGAGTTCCTTCATGCGCTTGCGGGCATCGGTCAGCAGGAACACCTGCTCGGCGATGTCCTTGTACGCGACGTCGCCCTTCACGTAGCCCCAGCGCTTCATCTGGGTCAGCATCCAGACCGCCATCGAGTACCAGGGGATCGGGTCGAAGTCGGTCCGGTCCGGCACGTTCTTGACGCCGCCCAGGCCGTCCGCGAAGCGGCCGGTCAGCACCTGCTCGACGATGACCTCGGGCTGGTTCAGGTAGGCGGCCGGCGAGATGACCTTCGCGATCAGCGGCCGGTTCTTCGGGTCGCGCGCCATCGCGGCGGACTCGAGCACCGCGCGGTAGAGCGCGGCGAAGGTGTTCGGGTTCTCCTTGATGAACGCCTCGGAGGTGCCGAAGGCGCAGCACGGGTGGCCGTCCCAGATGTCCTTCGACAGCACGTGGATGAAGCCCACCTCGTCGAAGACCGCCCGCTGGTTGAACGGATCCGGCCCGAGGAAGCCGTCGATGTTGCCGGCGCGCAGGTTCGCGACCATCTCGGCCGGCGGCGTCACGCGCAGCTGCACGTCCTTGTCCGGATCGAGGCCGTTCTCGGCGAGGTAGTAGCGCAGCAGGAAGTTGTGGATCGAGTACTCGAACGGGATCGCGAACCGGAAGCCCTTCCAGTCCTTCGGGTCGCGCTTGTCCTTGTGCTTGAGCGACAGCGTGATCGCCTGACCGTTGATGTTCTGGATCGTCGCGACGCGCATCGGCGCGGCGACCGAGCCCAGGCCCATCGAGATCGCGACCGGCATCGGCGACAGGAAGTGCGAGGCGTCGTACTCCTTGTTGATCATGCGGTCGCGGATCAGCGCCCAGCCCGCGGTCTTCTGCAGCGAGACGTTCAGGCCCTGGCGTTTGTAGAAGCCCAGCGGCTCGGCCATGATCAGCGGCGTCGCGCAGGTGATCGGGATGAAGCCGACCTTGAGCTCGGTCTTCTCGAGCTTGCCGCGCTCCTGCGCCATCGCCTGCATCGCGCCGATCGGCAGCACCGAGGCGATCGCGGCGCGCGCGGTGTTCATGCCGACGGCGCGGATGAAGCGGCGGCGCTGCGCGTCGTTCGGGAACAGCGCGCGGATCAGCGCGGTCTCGACGGTGTCGTTCGACAGCTGCTCGGCATCGATCGCGGTGTCCGTGCGCTCGAGGACTGCGGTGTCGTCGGCGGCGTGCGGATCGGACTCGCCAGGTGCGTGCACGACGCCGCAGCGTCCGCAGGCGTGGCCGAGGCGGCGATAGGCGTCGTAGGGTCGGTAGACGTTGGTCATGGAGAGGTTCCGTCGTGGGTACGCGTTCCTTGCAAGGGGCGTGCCATCGACGCCGTGCCGAGTGCCATTCGCGGTCGCGAACTCGAGACACTTGACCAATGTGAACCGATTGGTCACACACCGCGCAGCGCGGCACGGACGATCGCCTCGACGGACGACGCCTGCGCGCGGCATCGCCCCGCACGCGATGGGGGCATCGGCCCTGCCGCGGGGCAGCGCACGCGCTTCACGGCACTGTGCACGGACGTCGTGCACCGGCGCGGGTCGGTGCACGGGCCGGCACGGCGCGCCGGTCCGGACGTCCCCGCAGCAGCCGGTGCACGACGCACCGTGGCATGCCGCTTGCGCAGGGGAAGGCTCCCCCCTCACCCACCGCTGGAGCTGCGCCATGTCCGACCCCGTGCTGATCTCGCCCACCGACCTCGCGTCGATGATGTCGTCCGAGCGCGTCGTGCTCATCGACACGCGTGACCCCGATGCCTACGCGTCGGGCCATCTTCCCGGCGCGGTGAACCTGCGCGAGATCTTCACCTTCCTCGCGACCTCGACCGCCGAGGGCCTGGGCGAGCTCAAGCAGACCTTCGCCGATGCCTTCGGCTCGGTCGGCCTGTCGGGCGAAGAGACCGCGGTGCTGTACGAGGAGTCGATGAACAGCGGCTTCGGACAGTCGTGCCGCGGCTACTTCCTGCTGAGCTGGCTGAAGTACCCGAAGATCCGCATCCTGCACGGCGGCCTCGCCGGCTGGAAGGCGGCCGGCCTGCCGGTGGACACGGCCCCCGTCTCGCCCGCGCCCGCGAGCTTCCCGCTGCCCGAGACGATGGCCTCGCTGATGGTGACCAAGGACGAGATGCTCGCCGCGCTCGACACCGACGTCGTGCTGCTCGACGTGCGCGACGTCGACGAGTGGGTCGGCACCAGCTCCTCGCCCTACGGCCCGGACTTCGCGCCGCGCAAGGGCCGGATCCCCGGTGCGAAGTGGATCGAGTGGTACCGCTTCATGAAGCCCTCGGCCACCGGCCCGGTCTTCAAGAGCCCGACCGAGATCCTCGCCGACTGCCGCACCGCGGGCATCTCGCCCAAGGACACGGTCTACCTCTACTGCTTCAAGGGCGCGCGTGCCTCGAACACCTACGTCGCGCTGAAGGAGGCGGGCTTCTCCGACGTGCGGATGTACTTCGGCTCGTGGAACGAGTGGTCGCGCGAGCCGGGGCTGCCGATCGAGAGCGGCTTCCCGTCGAACTGAGCGGGAGGGGCGGCCGGTGCCCGTGCGGGGCGCCGGCCGCGGTTCAGGGCGCCGGCCGTGGCTGCGGCTGTGGCATCGGCAGCCAGCCGGGCAGCGCCGCGATCCGCGCGAGCCACGCGCGGGTCGCGGGCCACGGTTCAAGCGAGAGCTTGGCGTCGGGCAGCGCCTCGACGTACGGATAGACGGCGATGTCGGCGATCGACACCGCATCGCCCTCGAGCCAGTCGCGCCCGGTGAGGCGCGCCTCGAGCACCGCCATCGCGGCGAGCGTGCGTGCGGTCGTCGCCTCGACGTCGATCGCGAGACCCAGGCGATGGTGCCGGCGCAGCATGTTCGGACCGTTGTGGATTTCGTTCGCCGAGAACGCCAGCCACTGCATGCGCTGCGCGAGCGTCCAGGGATCGGTCGGCCACCATCGCTCGCCGCCGTGCGCGCTCGCGAGGTAGACGAGGATCGCGTGGCTGTCGCGCAACACGCGGCCGTCCTCGACGAGGACCGGCACGAGACCCGCGGGGTTCAGTGCGAGGAAAGCCGGATCGCGCTGCGCGCCGGTCCGGATGTCGACCATCCGTTCTTCGAACGGCAGGCCGAGCATCGACAGGAAGACCCGCACCCGCTGGCAGTTGCCCGAGGGCGGGAACGCGTGCAGCACGCGGGAGACGCCCATCGCGATCGGTCCCTTCGTCTGTCGCGGCGGCTCAGGCCGCGACACCGGTGCCGGCATGGGCCGGGCGGATCGTCAGCGGCAGGCTCGGTGTCTTGACGACCCAGACCGGGTCGCGTGCGACATAGGGCACGGGCCGACCGACGATCGCACCGGCGATGGTCCGCGCCTGGCGACCGATCGGCTCGATGGTGCAGCCCAGGCGTCCGTCGATCTCGGCGCAGTCGCCGAGCGCGAACACGCGGTGGCCGTCGCAGGCGAGCGTGGCGGCATCGACCACCACGCCGCGCGCGACCGTCAGCCCCGCACGTCGCGCGAGCCGCAGCTCGGGCTCGATGCCGGCCGCGACGAGGCCGAGGTCGAAGCGGCCGGCATGCGAGCCGCCGTCCGCATCCCAGACCAGCCCGACCTGGGCATCGTCGGTGCCCGCGCCCAGCGGCACGAGCACCTCGCGCACCGCGGCGCCGCCCGAGAAGCGTACGCCGCGTGCGCCGAGCGCATCACGAAGCCGCGCGCCGGTGGCGGCGTCGAGCCGATCGGCGAGCGGGAGCGCGCGGGTCTCGATCAGCGTGACCGCGGCCCCGGCGCCGGCGAAGTCGTCGGCCAGCTCGCAGCCGACCAGGCCCGCGCCGACGATCGCCAGGCGCGGCGCACGCCGCTCGGCGGCCGCGCGTGCGCGCGCCGCCTCGAAGGCCTCGCGCAGCCGCGCGTAGCCGGCCAGGTCGTTCACCGCGAACAGGCGCGGTGCGCCCGCGCCCGCAAGCGCGGGCCTGC
>CAIUGQ010000662.1 GCA_903898725.1 uncultured Burkholderiales bacterium
GCGCAGCACGTCGCGCCAGACGCGCGTCCCGTACGCGCGCTCGATGTCGAGGCCGACGAGCTCGAGCCAGGCCCGCGCATCGGCCGGTGCATCGGGCGCGCTCAGGCGCTCGAGCTCGGCGCGCGCGTCGCGGTCGGCCGGCGCGTAGGCACGGTAGGCGGTGAGCACGGTCGGCCCCGAGGGATCGAGGCGGATCTCCTGGTGGCGCGCATGGACGAAGCCGAGCGCCGGGCTGCCGTGCACGACGCTGTCCCAGGCGAGCTCGTCCTCCCCGCCGGTGTGCGACTCGTCGGGGGCGCGGCGGAACACGACGTTCGCGACCGTCCACGGTGCGCGGCGCTCCGGCGCCGCGCGCGGCCACGCGTCGGCGAGTTCGGGGACGATCCGTGCGGCGACGGCCAGCGGCGTGGCGACGACGACGCGCCGCGCGTGGATCACCACCGGCACGCCGAGCGGCCCGGCACCCGGCGTGCCGTCCGCTGCGCCGTGCGACCAGCCCCAGCAGCGCAGCCCGTCCGCGGTCCGCTCGATCCGTTCGATCGAGACCGGCAGCACCTGGCCGGCTGCCGCGGCCGGTGCCATCAGGTGTCGGCCGAGCGGCGCGAGCCCGTCGGGCCAGGTGAGCACCGCACCCGGCTCGGCATTGCGCGCGCGGCCGTGGCGTGCGGCGAAGTAGTGGACCAGCGCCCAGGCCGAGACCTCGTCGGGCGTCGCGCCGAACTCGTCGCGGGTCACGTACTCGAGCCAGGCTCGCAGCGGCGCCGCGGTCCAGCCGCGCGCATCGAGCCAGGCGGCGGCACTCGTTGCATCGAGCGCGCGGCTGGGCGCGTCGCGCGAGCTCGCCTCGACGGGCACGACGAAGGCGCGCCGACCGTCGCGGCCGCGCTCGTCGGCGAGCTCGGCGACGAGCGCCAGGAAGGCATCGGCCTGCGCCTGCGCCGTCCGGTCGAGCGCCGGCAGCGGACCGGGCTGCCACAGCCCGTCGACGAGCAGCCGGTGCGAGGGCGCATGGACCAGCGCCCGCTCGTCGTAGAGCGGCGCCTCCGCGTCCACGCCCTCGCGCAGCACGCCGGCGTCGGCAAGCAGCTCGCGCACATGGCGCGACTCGACCGACGGCAGCGGCAGGTAGTGCGCACCGGTCGGGCAGCCGGTGCCGGCGAGCGAGGTGCCGGCCGCATTGCCGAGGGGCTCGGGACCGGCGAGCACCCAGGCGTCGCGCACGCCCGCGCGATGCAGCCGCCACGCGCAGGCGAGGCCGGCGATGCCGCCGCCGACGATCGCCACGTCGACGCGGCGGGACTCGGCCGAGCGCCAGTCGGAGTAGGTGGGCGGCCCCGCGCGCCAGCGCTCGCGCAGCGCATGGCCGAGTGCGCGTCCCGGCGCGTCGACCGTCACCGGCGGGGGCACCCAGAATGGCCGGCGCGCGCATCCCGCGAGCGCGCCGGCCGTCGCGCCGAGCACCCCTGCGCGCAGCAGCGCGCGGCGCTCAGCGCGCCACGCGCGACCAGTCGTCATGGAAGTACTGCACCAGCCGCTGCGTGTTCAGCCAGTTGGGCTCGACCTCGCGCGGCCCCATGTCGGGCGGGAACGAGAACATCAGCGCGGTGGTGTTCGCATCGAGGAAGCGGGTCGGCACGCGGTAGGTCTGGGGCGGCCTGAATCCGGGCGAGCGCGATGCGGCCACGAACCCCCACTCGCCGAACGACGGCACGTGCGCGTGGTACGGCGTCGTCGCGTAGCCGGCCTCCTTGAGGGTGGCCACCACCGACCAGTAGGCATGCGGCGCGTACCAGGGCGAGGCGGCCTGGATCGCGACCTGCGAATGCGGGGTCAGCACGCGCCGCAGCATTGCGTAGAAGGGCACCGAGTAGAGCTTGCCGAGGCTGTGGTTCGTCGGGTCCGGCAGGTCGACGATGACGACGTCGTACGGCACCTCGTCGGTGGCCTCGAGCCAGCCGAACGCATCGCTGTTGACGATGCGAAGGCGCGGATCGCGCAGCGACCCGGCATTGAGTGCGACCAGCTCGGGGGCGCTCGCGAAGAGGGTCGTCATCGCCGCGTCGAGGTCGACCAGCGTGACCTGCGCCACCGACGGATAGCGCAGCACCTCGCGCGCGGCCAGCCCGTCGCCGCCGCCGAGGATCAGCACCCGACGGGGCTCGGGATGGTTCTCCATCGCCGGCAGCACCAGCGCCTCGTGGTAGCGGTGCTCGTCGCGCGAGGAGAACTGCAGGTTGCCGTTGAGGTAGAGGCGCAGCTCGTCCTTCCAGCGCGTGACCACCATCCGCTGGTAGACCGAGCTGCGCGCATGCACGATCTCGTCGCCGAACAGCCCGCGTTCGGCCCAGCCGATCAGCCGCTCGGAGCCGGTCATGCCGAGCGCCAGCACCGCCATCACCCCCATGCCCTTGAGCGCCAGCGTTCGCCGCTGCGGCAGCTCGTGCCGGAAGCGGTGCGTGACCCACAGCGCGATCGCCGCGTTCAGCATGCCGAAGAGCAGCGCGGTGCGGGCCAGTCCGAGCCGCGGCGCGAGCACCAGCGGGAACAGCACCGACACCGCGAGCGCACCCAGGTAGTCGAAGGTGAGGACCCGGGAGACGATGTCGGCGAAGGCGGTGCGCCGCTGGTCGAGCACCCGCATCACCAGCGGGATCTCCATGCCGACCAGCGTGCCGATGATCAGCACGAGTGCGTACAGCGAGACGCGAAATGGGCTGCCTGCCCATGCGAACACGATGAACAGCAGGGCCGCCGAGACGCCGCCCACCAGGGCGACCAGCAGTTCGATCTCGACGAATCGGCCGAGCACGTCCTCGTCGCGGACGTAGCGCGACAGGTGTGCGCCGATGCCCATCGCGAACAGGTAGGCGCCGATGATGGTCGAGAACTGCAGCACCGAGTCGCCGAGCAGATAGCTGGCGAGGGCGCCGGCGACCAGCTCGTAGGCCAGTCCGCAGGAGGCGACGACGAAGACGGAGAGGATCAGCAGCCGGTCGGGTGTCATGGCGGTCGCGTGGGTCGATCCATTATGATCTGTGCGCGCCGCGTCGGCATCCGACCCGGATGCCTCGCGACCCACGGAGTCCGCCGACATGGATGAAGGCCTGCTGTCCCAGCTCGTGATCAGCTACACGGCCTATCTGCTCACCGGCCTGGCGCTGCTCGCGCTGTTCTTCGTGGTCTACACGCGGCTCACGCCGTACGAGGAGCGGCGACACGTCCGCGAGGGCAACGTCGCGGTGGCGGTGTTCTTCTCCGGCGCGATGCTCGGGTTCACCGCGACGATTGCCTCCGGGATCCTCACCCACGTCAACTATGCGAGCTTCGTCGGCTGGAGCATCAGCGCCCTGGTCGTGCAGCTGCTGGTCTACGCGGTGATGGACCGGATGTTCCCGAACCTCAAGCAGGCCCTCGAGTCCGGCAACGTCGCCGTGGGCACGCTGGGCGGTGCGGCCGCACTGAGCGCCGGCCTGATCAACGCGGCCTGCGTGTTCTGACCCGCGGCGATCCCGCCACGCGTCCTCCACGATCTCCACGACCCTCACGAGGAGTCCGACATGAGTCTCGGCGATTTCATCAAGAAGCAGTTCATCGACATCCTGCAGTGGACCGACCAGTCCGACGGGGTGCTGATGTGGCGCTATCCGATGGCCGACCAGGAGATCCAGTACGGCGGCTCGCTCACCGTGCGCGAGGCGCAGTCGGCGGTGTTCGTCAACGAGGGCACGGTGGCCGACGTGTTCGGGCCGGGCAAGCACACGCTGGTCACGCAGACGCTGCCGGTGCTGACCTACCTGAAGAACTGGGACAAGCTCTTCGAGTCGCCGTTCAAGTCCGACGTCTACTTCTTCTCGACCCGTCAGCAGATCGGCCGCCGCTGGGGCACGCCGCAGGCGATCTCGGTCCGGGACAAGGACTTCGGCATGGTGCGGATGCGCGCCTTCGGTCTCTACGCGTTCCGCGTCGCCGACCCGCGCAAGTTCTACACCGAGATCGCGGGCAACCGTGCGCAGGTCTCGGTCGAGGACCTCGACGAGCAGCTCGACGGGACCGTGCTCGCCAGCCTCGCGGCGGCGATCGGCAACTCGGGCGTGCCCTTCCTCGACATGGCCGCGAACCAGAACCTGCTCGCGCAGGCGATCGCCAAGGAGATCACGCCGGCCTTCGATGCGATGGGCCTGGCGCTCGACAGCTTCATGATCCAGTCGGTCAGCCTGCCCGAGCCGCTCCAGGAGGCGCTCGACAAGCGGATCGCGATGGGCATGGCGGGCAACCTCGACGCCTACGCGAAGTTCCAGACCGCGAACGCGATCCCGATCGCCGCCGGCAATGAAGGCGGCCTGGGCGGGCTCGGTGCGCAGCTCGGCGCCGGGGCCGCGATCGGTGCGGCCATGGGTCAGGCCCTCGGTGCGGGGCAGGCCGCGGTCGGTGCCGCGGCGGGCGCGGCCGCGGGCGCGGCGGCCGGTGCCTCCACCCCGGCGGTCCCGGCGGCGGACTCCCCCGAGGACCGTCTCGGCAAGCTCAAGGGGCTGCTCGATCGCGGCCTGATCACGCAGGCCGACTTCGACGCGACCAAGGCCGAGATCCTGAAGAAGCTCGCCGGCTGACCCGGCGCACCCGTCGATGTTCACCGCCGAGTGCCCGTCCTGCGGCGCGAAGGTCTCGCTGCGTGCGAGCGCCTCGACCACGGCCGTCTGCGCGTTCTGCAAGAGCACGCTGGTGCGGCGGGCCGACGCGCTCGAGCGCATCGGCGTGCAGGGCGAGCTGCTCGAGGACTACGCACGGGTCCAGATCGGCACCGGCGGCACCTTCGAGGGACGTGGCTTCTCGGTCGTCGGCCGCATCCAGCTGCGCGATGACACCGGCGCCTGGAACGAGTGGCATGTGCTGTTCGAGGACGGCACCACCGGCTGGCTGAGCGAGGCGAGCGGCCAGTACGCCGTCACCTTCGACCGGGGCAAGGCGCCGGGCGTGGCCGGCTTCGAGGCGATCACGCCCGGGCGTGCGGTCACCCTCAACGGCGAGCGCTGGTCGGTGACGGACCGCCGCACCGCCCGGTGCACCGCCGCCGAGGGCGAGTTGCCGTTTCCGGTCGACAGCCGCTGGGAGGCGCGCGTCGCGGATCTGCGACGCGACGACCGGCTGGTGACGCTCGACTGGTCCGACGGCGACCCGCCGACGCTGTACGTCGGCCGCGCCGTCGCGCTCGATGCGCTTGCGCCGACGCTGTTGCGCTCGCTCGCGGTGGTCGAGGAGAGCGCCGGCAAGATCGAGGGCGGGCTGCGCAACCTCGACTGCCCGTCCTGCGGCGCAGCGGTGCGCTACGTGCCGAAGCTCGCCGCCAACGTGACCTGCCGTCAGTGCAAAAGCGAACTGAGCGGCCGAAGCGAAGGGCTGGTGGTCGAGGTCGAGCGCGCCGACCGCGCCGAGCGGCCGACCTGGCTCGCGCTCGGCGATGCCGGCGAGCACGAGGGCGACCGGTGGACGGTGATCGGCATCCTCGCGCGCCGGGCCGCGGAGGATCCGCAGGAATGGACCGAGTACCTGCTGTACGCGCCCAAGAGCGGGTTCCGCTGGATCGTCCACGCATCGGGGCGCTTCCAGTGGGTGGAGGTGCTCAACGAGGCGCCCGAGGAGGGCGGGGCGGGCGCCCGCGTGCGCGGCGAGTCCTACACCCGCAACGACGCCTACGACTCGCTCACCACCTGGGTCGCCGGCAGCTTCAACTGGCGCCCCAAGGTTGGCGACCGCGCCCACGTGACCGAGTTCGTCCGCGGCAGCGGGCTCGGCCGACGCACCCTGACCCAGGAGCGCACCGACGCCGAGGCGACCTGGTCACTCGCCGCCGAGGTGCCCGCCGAGACGCTCGCCGCGGCGTTCGGCAAGGCCGCGACGCCCAAGGCGTCTGCCGTCGCGGCCGCGACCTCGGTCGCCACCGGACCGAAGCGGGGCGTGCGCGACCTCGCGGTGATCTTCACGATCGTGCTCGCGGTGCTGTCGCTGCCGGCGCTGTTCTTCAGCGACGACGACCTGATCCTGTCGGCGATCGTCGCGGTCGTCGCGCTGTGGGCGCCGCTGCGGCTCGAACGCGACGAGGACGACTGAGCCATGTGGCGAGTCCTCTACGTGATCTATGCGTGCATCGTGATCGCCGTCTACACGGTGGTGGTCTACTCCGGCGACGAGACCTCGCGGGTCGGCGGCAGCGGCTACCGGAGCGGCGGCGGCAGCTGGGGCGGGGGCGGCGGTGGCGGACACAAGTAGCGGGCCGCACTCGACGCACGTGCTGGCCGACCTGTGGAGGGTCGCTCCGGACGTGCTGCGCGACCCCGATCGCATCGAGTCACTGATGCGCGAGGCCGCCGTCGCGGCCCGTGCCCGCGTCGTCGCCGCGCACTTCCACCGGTTCGGCGGCGAGGGTGGCGTGACCGGCGTGCTGCTGCTTGCCGAATCGCACCTGTCGATCCACACCTGGCCCGAGGTCGGGCTCGCGGCGGTCGATGCCTTCATGTGCGGCGAGGCGCGCGCCGAGGTCGCGGTCGAGTGGCTGCGCACGGCGCTCGGCGGCGAGCTCCGATCGCACACGGTGGTGCGCCGGGGCGACTGACCCCGCGGAGCCCCTCAGTACGCGTCTTCCCAAGGCCGGGACAGCCGCATCGCGCACTGGATCAGGCCGACCATCGTGTAGGTCTGCGGGTAGTTGCCCCAGAGCTCGCCGGTGGCTGGGTCGACGTCCTCCGACAGCAGCCCGAGCGGGCTGCGGATCGCCAGCAGCTTCTCGAAGATCGCGCGCGCGCGGTCGGTCTCGCCCAGCGCCGCGAGCGCGAGCACCCACCATTGCGTGCAGACGAGAAAGGCCGTCTCGGGATAGCCGAAGTCGTCCTCCTCGTCGTAGCGCAGCAGGAAGTCGCCGCGCCGCAGCCGCTGCTCGATGGCGCGGACCGTCGAGGCGAAGCGCGGGTCCGAGGCCGGCAGGAACTGCAGCTCCGCGAGCAGCAGCAGGCTCGCGTCGAGGCGCTCGCCGCCGAAGGTCGACACGAACGCCTGCAGCGTCGGGTTCCAGGCACGCTCGCAGATCGTCGCGTGGATGCGCGCCGCGTGATCGCCCCAGTAGGTGCGGCGCTCGGCCAGGCCGAGCTGCGCCGCGATCCGGGCCAGGCGGTCGCAGGCCGCCCAGCACATCAGGCTGGAGAAGGTGTGGATCCGCTTGCTGCCGCGCAGTTCCCACAGCCCGGCATCCGGATCCTGGTAGTGGGCCACCGCACGCTCGCCGAGCGTCTCGAGTTCGCCGAAGATCCGCGCATCGGCGGTGTGCTCGAGCCGCCGGTCGAAGAACGCGTGTGCGCCCGCGAGGACGGCCTCGCCGTAGACGTCGTGCTGCACCTGGAAGTACGCGGCGTTGCCGATGCGCACCGGCCCCATGCCGCGGTAGCCGGGCAGGGCGCCCGCGACCGACTCCTCGAGCGCCGCCTCGCCGCTGATCCCGTAGACCGGCTGCATCGGCGCCGTGCCGGCGTCGGCGACGACGTTGAGGATGTAGTTGAGGTAGCGCTGCATCGTGCCGGTCGCGCCCAGGCGGTTGAGCACGTTGACGACGAAGTAGGCGTCGCGCAGCCAGCAGTAGCGGTAGTCCCAGTTGCGGCCGCTGGCCGGCGCCTCCGGGATCGAGGTGGTCACGGCCGCGACGATCGCCCCGGAGTCGTCGAACGCATTGAGCTTGAGCGTGATCGCGGCGCGGATCACGACGTCCTGCCATTCGAAGGGCACCGCCAGGTTGCGCACCCAGCGCAGCCAGTAGCCGCGGGTCTCCTCCAGGAACGTGCGGCCGACCTCGGCGGGGGCGCCACCCAGTGTCTCGTCGTTGCCGAACAGCAGCGTGACCGAGCGGTTTACGAAGAACGCGCGCTCCTCGACGATCTGCGTGATCGGCACGTCAGTGGTCAGGCGAATCGCGCCATCGCGCTGCACGAAACGGATGTGGTGGGTGCCGATCACGCGCTCGGCGCGTCGCTCGCCCCAGCCCGTGCCGAGTCGGGCCCGGACGATGACCCGCGGTCGGCCGGAGACCCGCCGCACGATGCGCACCAGCATCGCCGGGTTGAACATGCGGCCGAACTGGTAGAAGCGCGGCGCGAAATCGAGCACCTCGACCGAGCTGCCGTCGGCGTCGGAGAGTGTCGTGCACAGGATCGGCGTGTTGGTGAGGTAGTGCTGCTCGGCGGACACCTGCCGCTCGAGGCGGACGTCGAAGTAGCCGTGCTCGGGCCGTGCCTCGCCCGAGAGCAGCGCACTGCAGACCGGGTCGCCGTCGAGCCGGGGATGGCACCACCAGACGACGCCGGCCTGCGCGTCGACCAGCGCGCCGGTGCGCGAGTTGCCGATCAGTCCGAGGTCGAGCGAGGAGGCGTGGCGGGCCGGATGCGTATCGGTCGATGTCATCGTCTCGGGTCCGGGTCGGTGGGGCGAAGGAAAGGCCGGGCGCAGGTGCCTCAGCCGCGATAGGCCACCGCCGCGCCGCGCAGCGCGGCGAACGGCGAGGCGAGGACGCCGACGGGCACGGTCTCGAGCCAGCCGGCGAAGCGGCCCTTGGCCTCGAAGCGGGTGCGAAGGCCGTCGAGCGGCAGCACGGCCGAGATCCGCGGCACGATGCCGCCGCCGATCACGACGCCGCCGGTCGCATCGAACAGCAGCGCGAGGTCGCCGGCGAAGGCGCCGAGCAGCTCGATGAAGCAGCGCGCCGCGCGCAGGGCCGGCGCCTCGCCCCGCACACAGGCCTCGAGTGCCGCCGCGGCGCCGCCCTGCGGGACCGGCTGGTTCGCCTGCACGCAGGCGGCCTCGTGCAGCAGCGCGAGCCCCGGGCCCGACAGCAGCCGCTCCCAGGAGGCGCGGCCGAACCGTGCGGTGGCCAGAGCGACCGCGGCCTGCTCGAGCGCGGACTCGGCGGCTGCGCTCGCGTGCCCGCCTTCGGTGGCGAGCGGCTGCCAGCCGTGTGCGGTATGCAGCAGCGCGGCCACGCCGAGGCCGCTGCCGGGGCCGAGCACCACACGGTGTCCGGCGGGGTCGGCGACGGGGGGGGCGCGGCCGGTCCGCAGCGCGCCGCCGCCCGGCACGGGCAGCAGTTCGTCGGCGGCGAGCGAGGGCAGCGACCAGGCGAGGGCGCCGAAATCGTTGAGCACCAGCACGCGCCGCTCGCGCAGGCCGAGCTCGGCCGCAAGGCCGGCGGGCTCGATCGACCAGTCGGCGTTGGTCATCGCGATGCGCCCGTTCTGCACGCGGCCCGCCGCCGCGATGGCGGCGCCGTCGATGCGCAGCCCGCCGCCGTGGGCGGCGAGGTGGGCGCGGCACGCCGAGGCGAGGTCGGGGAAGGCGGCGCGCTCGGCCCGCTGCGGCACATCGAGCAGCCGGCCGTTGCGCGCGAGCGCGAAGCGCGCATAGGTGCCGCCGATGTCGCCGACCAGCACCACATGGTCACCGCGGTCCTCGGTGGCGATGTCAGGCATGGGCACGGGTCCTCAGGACGGTGCCGATCCGCAGCGCGTCGGCGCCGTCGTCGAGCGCGTCACGGACCTCGCGCAGCAGCGCGAGGCTCTCGTCGGGCGCATCGAGCTGCAGGTCGCCGCTGCCGGCGATGCGGGGCCCGACCGCGACCGAGGTGCCGTCATGGCGGCGGATCGCCTCGAACATGTCGAGATCGGTGATGTCGTCGCCGAACGCGATCGGCATGCTGCCGAGGAACGGCGCCTCGGCCATCAGCGTGTCGACGCCGAGCGCCTTGGTCGCGTCGCGCGGCTTGACCTCGAGCACGCGGCGTCCTCGCATCACGACCCAGCGCGGCGCGAGCCGCTCGCAGGCCTCGCGCAGCGCATGGCGCAGCGCCTGCATCGCGGGCGCGGGGAGGTGGTGATGGACGGCGATCGCCGCGCCCTTGTCCTCGACGAGGGTCACCGCATGGCGCTCGGCGATGCGCTCGATCGCCTCGCGCAGCGCAGCGGGCACGGGGTCGGCGCGCGAGCGGTCCGGCGCGTGGCCGGGGTCCCGCCTCACCTCCAGACCGTGCAGGCCGACGGCGACGCCGCGGAACGGCGAGAACAGGCGATCCAGGGCGTCGATGGAACGGCCGCTGACCAGGGCGAGCGAGCCGCCGCTCGCCCGGTGGAGCTCACCGAGCAGCGCGACGAGTGTCGGCCCGACCTGGACGGCGTCCGGGTGCGAGGCATAGTCGAGCAGCGTGCCGTCGACGTCGAGAAACAGCGAGATCGGACGGGGGATGGTCGGACTCCACGCGGGTGTCCGACCGATTGTACGTGCGTGACTGCGTGCGTGCCGCCGTCAGTCGGTGCGACGACGCGGGCCGCCGGTGGCCGGCCGACGCGGACCGTAGCCACCGCCTTCCTCGCGACGCGGACCCGCAGCGCCCGTGCCGGCTCCGGTGCGCGGCGCACCGAAGGAC
>CAIUGQ010000663.1 GCA_903898725.1 uncultured Burkholderiales bacterium
GAGAAGTTCCTCGAGAACCCGCGCCACATCGAGATCCAGGTGCTGGCCGACGAGTTCCGCAACGCGGTCTATCTCGGCGAACGCGACTGCTCGATGCAGCGCCGGCACCAGAAGGTGATCGAGGAGGCGCCGGCGCCGGGCATCGCGCGCCGGCTGATCGACCGGATCGGCGTGCGCTGCGCCGACGCGTGCAAGAAGCTCGGCTACCGCGGCGCGGGCACCTTCGAGTTCCTGTACGAGGACGGCGAGTTCTTCTTCATCGAGATGAACACGCGCGTGCAGGTCGAGCATCCGGTGACCGAGGCGATCACCGGCATCGACATCGTGCAGGAGCAGATCCGCATCGCCGCCGGCGAGAAGCTGCGGTTCCGGCAGCGCGACATCGTGCTCAAGGGCCATGCGATCGAATGCCGGATCAATGCCGAGGATCCGTTCAAGTTCACGCCTTCGCCGGGCCGCATCACCGGCTGGCACCCGCCGGGCGGACCGGGCATCCGGGTCGACTCGCACGCCTATGCGAACTACTTCGTGCCGCCGAACTACGACTCGATGATCGGCAAGGTCATCGCCTACGGCGACACCCGTGACCAGGCGCTGCGCCGGATGCGGATCGCGCTGTCGGAGATGGTCGTCGAAGGCATCCAGACGAACCTGCCGCTGCATCGCGAGATGCTGACCGATGCACGCTTCGTCGCCGGCGGCACCTCGATCCACTACCTCGAGAACAAGCTGGCCCAGCGTTGAGCCGGCACGACGGCGGGCCGCGCCCGCCGTCGCCCGACCCCGACTGCGCCCCCGCCGCCACTGCAGCGCGGCCGATCCCTCAGCACAGGCCTCCCATGTCCGGCTGGCACGAACTCCGCATCGAAGTCGCGCGCGATGACGCCGAGCCCTGGAGCGATGCGCTCCTGGAGGCGGGCGCGCTGTCGGTGCAGGCCGAGGACGCCGATGCGGAATCTCCCGACGAGCAGCCGCTCTACGGTGAGCCCGGAATGGCGGCTGCAGGCGTCGACGTCGTGCCCGGCTGGCGGCGCACGGTGCTCGCGGCGCTGCTCGACGCGTCCGAGGATCCGCAGGCCGTGCTCGACGCCGCCGCCATCGTGGTCGGTCGACCGGCGCCGCCGATCGCCGAGGTCCGGTTCGTCGCCGACCAGGACTGGGTGCGGCTGACCCAGGCCCAGTTCGAGCCGATCCCGATCGGCGAACGGCTGGTGATCACGCCGAGCTGGCATGCCACCGACGATCCGTCGCGGATCGAGATCGTGCTCGACCCGGGCCTGGCCTTCGGGACCGGCAGCCATCCGACGACGCGCCTGTGCCTGCAGTGGCTCGAGCGGGCGCTGCCGGCCGGCGCCACCGTGATCGACTACGGCTGCGGCTCGGGCATCCTCGCGATCGCGGCGGCCCGGCTCGGTGCCGCGCACGTGATCGGCGTCGACATCGATCCGCAGGCGCTGACCGCGACGCGCGACAACGCGCAGCGCAACCGCGTGTCGGTCGAGGTGCGTGCGAGCAGCGATGCACGGCCCGCGCCGGCCGACGTGGTCGTCGCGAACATCCTGTCGAGCCCGCTGAAGCTGCTCGCGCCGATGCTCACCGACCTGGTGAAGCCCGGTGGCGTGCTGGTCATCTCCGGGGTCCTCGAGCGCCAGATCGACGAGGTGTCGGCGGCCTACGCGCCCCGCCTCGCGATGACGGTGGCGGGTCTCGCGGATGGCTGGGCTTGCCTGGCCGCGACCAAACCCCGATGATCGGCTGCGATGGCGCTCGCGACCACCTGTCCCCAATGCAAGACCAGCTTCAAGGTCGTCCCTGACCAGCTGAAGCTTCGGCGCGGTCTGGTCCGCTGCGGCGTCTGCCAGCACGTCTTCTCCGGGATCGACTACCTGCGCTACGTCGACGACGCGGCGCGCACCGCGCAGCGGCTCGCTCGCGAGCGAGCGGCGGCGGAGCAGGCGGGCGCGTCGACGGCGGGTCCGGGACAGCCGGGCGCCGGGCTGCCGAACACGGGGCTGCCCAACAGCGGGCCGGCGAACGCGGGGCCGGCGTTCGCTGCGTCGGCGAGCGCCGCGTCGGCGAGCGCTGCGTCGATGAGCACTGCGTCGACGAGCACTGCGCCGACGAGCATGGGTTCGGCGAACGCCGCGGCGCCCGGGCCCCAGCCATCGCCATCGGACCCGACATCGGCCGCCCCCGATCCACGCGAGACCGCGGCATCCGTGCCGGCCGCAGTGACACCGGCCGTCGCGGGAGGGGATCCGGCAGACGCCTCCCGGGCGTCCCGCATGCCCGGCGGCATGGTGACCACCGTCGGAGGCAGCGCGGGCACGTTCGCACCGCCCGAGGCCTCGAGCGGGCAGACGACCGCCCCGGACGATCCCTGGGCCGCAGCGGCGCACGCCGCGCACGAGCACTCGCTGCGCGACGGGCCTGCCGACGATGTGCAGGCGGGCGGCGACCCGCTTCGCGGCGCCGGCTCGCTCGCCCCGGGCGCCTTCGGCTCGTCGCGCGAC
>CAIUGQ010000664.1 GCA_903898725.1 uncultured Burkholderiales bacterium
CTGTTCGCCGCGCCGCGCGGCATGCCGCTCGAGGTGATCTCCACGCTCGGCCAGTGGGTCAAGGTGCGCGACGTCGCCGGCGACGTGGTGTGGATCGAGCGCACCGACCTCGGCGAGCGGCGCAGCGTCGTGACCGCGGCCCCCGCCACCGTCCGCCGGGAGCCGCAGGACGCCGCGGCCGTGGTGCTGCAGGCCGACCGCGGCGTGCTGCTCGATCTCGCCGACCCGGCCGCCGGCGAGTCGCCCGCGGGCTGGGTGCGGGTGCGCCACCGCGACGGCAGCGCCGGCTTCGTGCGCGCCACCGAGGTCTGGGGCCTGTGAGCGGGGCGGCCCGCGTGCCGTCGTGAAGCTCGCCGTCTTCGGGGCCGGCGCCTGGGGCACCGCCCTCGCGCGCCACGCGTCGGCACGGCACGAGGTGGTGCTGTGGGTGCGCGATGCCGCCCAGGCCGAGGCGATCGCCGCGGCCCGCGAGAACGTGCGCTACCTGCCCGGGGTGCGGCTCGACGGGCCGGTCTCGACCACCGCCGATCTCGGCGTGGCGCTCGCCGGCGCCGACCTGCTCGTGATGGCCACCTCGGTGGCCGGGCTGCGGCCGGTCGCGCGGGCGCTCGCCGCCGCGGCGTCCGACGCCTGCCCGCCGCTGCTGTGGCTGTGCAAGGGTCTCGAAGCCGGCAGCGGGCTGCTGCCGCACCAGGTGATCGCCGAGGTCTGGCCGGGGGCGGCGAGCGGCGCGCTGTCCGGCCCGAGCTTCGCGCAGGAGGTGGCCGCGGGCCTGCCGGTGGCGCTGACCATCGCGTCCCGGCAGGCCGAGGTCGCGCAGGCCGCCGTCGAGGCCTTCCACCACGGCGCTGCCCGCATCTACCGCAGCGCCGACGTGGTCGGCGTCGAGGTGGCCGGCGCGCTGAAGAACATCATGGCTATCGCCACCGGCATCTCCGACGGCCTCGGCCTGGGCCTGAACGCACGCGCCGCGCTGCTCACCCGGGGCCTGGCCGAGATCGGTCGTTTCGGGGCCGCGCTCGGCGCGCAGCCCGAGACTTTCATGGGGCTGGCCGGCGTCGGCGACCTGGTGCTCACCTGCACCGGCGACCTGTCGCGCAACCGCCGCGTGGGGCTGGCGCTCGGGCGCGGCGAGACGCTCGATGCGGTGCTCGCCTCGCTCGGCCATGTCGCCGAGGGGGTGGCCTGCTGCGGCGCCGTGCGCGATGCCGCGCGCCGCGCCCAGGTCGAGATGCCGATCACCGAGGCGGTGGCTGCGGTGCTCTTCGAGGGCCGTGCCGCGCGCGATGCGGTGGCCACGCTGCTGGCCCGCGAGCCGAAGGCCGAGTTCGTGCGCGAGCCCAGAGATGACTGAGTCCCGATCGACCCTGCCGCTTCGTCACGGCCCCTACCGATGAACGCCTCCGAGCCGTCCCGTCCGTTCAGCGTCTGCGTGTTCTGCGGGGCCCGCCCCGGTTCGGAGCCGCGCTTCCTCGAGATCGCTCGCCGGGCCGGCGCGCTGCTGGCGGCCGGCGGCGCGACCGTCGTCTACGGCGGCGGCAGCGTCGGCATGATGGGCGCGCTCGCCGACGGCGCGCTTGCCGCCGGCGGCCAGGTGATCGGCATCATTCCCGAGGTGCTCATGAAGCGGGAGGTCGGTCACCGCGGCCTGACGCAGCTGGAGGTGGTCGGCGACATGCAGGTCCGCAAGCAGCGGATGATCGAGGTGTCCGACGCCTTCCTGACCCTGCCGGGCGGGCTCGGCACGCTCGATGAGCTGTTCGAGGTGCTGACTCTGCGACAGCTCGGCGAGCACGCCAAGCCGATCGTCGCGGTGAGCGACGCCGGCTACTTCGATGCGCTGGCCGCGAGCCTGCAGGGCTTCGTCGGCCATGGCCTGGCGGCCGAGCGCGACGTCGCGGCGCTCGAACTGTTCCCGACGCTCGACGGTGCGCTCACGCGTCTCGGCCTGAGCGTCGCGCCCCGCACCGCCGCCTGATCCCGACCGCCGCTGTCCTGCCGCGCTCCCGCCGCATTCCCGCTCCACTCCGACCGGACCCGCCCGCCATGCCCTTCGATCCGACGACCCGACACCAGCCCTGCCGCGATGCCGACGAGGCGATCGTCAGCCGCCAGTCGATCCGCGCCTTCCTGCCCACGCCGGTCGCGCGCGAGACGGTGGCCGACATCCTGCGGGTGGCCGCCCGCGCGCCCTCGGGCACGAACATCCAGCCGTGGAAGGTGCACGTGGTCGCCGGCGAGAAGCGGGCCGAACTCACGCGCCGCATCCTCGCCGCCTTCGACGATCCGGAGGAGTCCAAGCGCCACACCCGCGAGTACGCCTACTACCCCGAGAAGTGGGTGTCGCCGTTCATCGACCGCCGCCGCAAGATCGGCTGGGACATGTACGGGCTGCTCGGCATCGGCAAGGGCGACTTCGAGAAGACGCACCGCCAGCACGGGCGCAACTACGAGTTCTTCGGCGCGCCCGTCGGCATGATGATCACGATGGACCGCAGCATGGAGCGCGGCAGCCTGGTCGACTGCGGGATGTTCCTGCAGGCGCTGATGACGGCGGCGCGCGCGCGCGGGCTCGACACCTGCCCGCAGGCCGCGTTCCTCGAATACCACCGGATCATCGCCGAGGTGATCCGCCTGCCGGACAACGAGATGCTGGTGTGCGGCATGTCGCTCGGCTACGCCGACCCCGAGGCGAAGATCAACACGCTGGTCACTGATCGGGAGCCGGTCGAGGGCTTCGCGACGTTCCAGGGGTTCTGAGGGCGCGATGACCGATCCCAGTGCCAGCCCCGCGACCCCGCCCGAAGGCTGGGCGAAGCACGACCGGACCAGTCCGCTGACCGCGCCCTGGGAACCGATCTGGGCGTGCCGCACCGAGCGCGCGCTGGCGCTGGCCGTCGAGGTCCGCGAGCCGCACTGCAACTCGCGCGGCCTCGCCCACGGCGGGCTCATCTGCGCGCTCGCCGACAACGCCATGGGGCTGTCCGCGGGGGTGGCCGCGCGGGCCGACGGGCTCGACGCGAAGGCCGCGGTGACGGTGTCGCTGAGCGTCGACTTCGTCGATGCCGCGCGCCCCGGCGACCTGCTCGAAGTCCGTCCGGCGGTGCTGCGCGTCGGCCGTTCGCTGGCCTTCGTCGAGTGCCACGTGGTCGCCGGCGAGCGCGTGATCGCGCGCGGCAGCGCGACCTTCAAGATGGGCTGAGCCTCGGCCGACCTCAGTCGGCCAGCAGTGCCGCGATCTCGGCGTCGAGCCGAGCCACGCTCGCCGCGTCTGCCGGTCCCGCCGACTGGTGCCCCCAGTCGGTGTCGAGTTCGACGAAGCGGGCGCCGGGAATCCGCTCGGCCGCCCAGCGTGCCGCCGCCGCCGGGTTGTACAGGTCGAGCGGCGGCGCGGCCACCAGCGTGCGGGCCCGGATCGAGGCCAGTGCCGCCGCGGTGTCGCCGCCGAAGCCCGGCGTGCCGCCCACGTCGTGCGCGTCGTACGCACGCGACTGGTAGAGCCAGTCGATCGCCTCGAATCCCTGCGCCGCCCACCACGTGGTGCGTGCCTCGATCCATGCGATCGCGTCGGCGCCGCTGGCGAAGTCCGCGTCGACCCGCGCCGGCGTGCGGCCCGACAGCAGCTGCATCAGCGGCACCCACGCGTCCCAGGCGGCCAGGCCGCCGACGGTCAGCGCGCGCCGCGAGCATTCGTTGATCGCCGCGGCCCAGGGCGTCGTGCGCGCCATCGGCGTCATCGCCACGAGCCGCTCGACGCGGCCCGGATGCGACACGCCCCACTGCAGCGCCTGCATCCCGCCCATCGACGCGCCCGCCACCGCGTGGAGCCGGCCCACGCCCAGGGCGTCGAGCACCGCGGCCTGGGAGGTGACCATGTCGCGGATCGAGAAGCGCGGGAATGCCTCGCCGGGCTGCGCCACCGAGTTCGACGGCGACGACGACAGCCCGTTGCCGAGCGCGTCGATCGCGACCACGGCCATCCGCGCGGGGTCGAATGCCCGCCCGTCGCCGATCAGGAAGTCGAGCCGATGATGGTGCGAGGCGATCGCCGACAGCGCGAGCACGACCGGCACGCCCTCGGCGGGCACGCCCGGCGAGCGCTGCGGGCCGTGCACGACGTACGACACGGTGCAGTCGCGGATCGCCTCGCCGGACTCGAGGACGAAGTCGCCGAGCGCGACATGGTGGTGTGGCGCGTCGACCCAGCCCGGCTGCGGCGGCGGATGGCGGCCGCGCGCCAGGCCCTCGCGGCGGGTCGCCGCGGCGCTCACGGTGGCGGTCCCGCGGGAACGCCGGCGCCGCCCGGTCCGCGCAATGCGCGATCTCCAGCACCGTACGCAGCGTGCGCCCCGCGCGCATCGTGTCGAAGCCCTCGTCGATCCGCTCGAGCGGGAGGCGCTGGGTGATCATCTCGTCGAGCCTGAGCCGGCCGTCGAGGTAGAGCCCGGCGAGCCACGGGAAGTCGCGCCGCGGGCGTGCCCCGCCGTAGCTCGAGCGCACGATCCGTCGCTCGCCCATCAGCGAGCCGAAGCGCAGCGACACCTTCCGGTCGACCGCCACCTTGCCGAGGATGGTCAGCGAGCCGCCGGGCCGGGTGCAGTCGAGCGCGAGCTGCAGCGGCGACTCGCCGCCCGCGCACTCGAACACGAAGTCGGCACCGCGCCCGGCGGTGAGCGCCTTCACCGCCGCGGCCTGCGCCGGCGCGTCGCCGTCGTCCGGACCGAGCAGGTGGGTCGCGCCCATCGCCCTCGCGAGCGCCAGCCGGGCCGGGTCGCGGTCGATGGCGACGATCACCTCGGCCTGCTGCAGCCGCGCACCCTGCACCGCGTTCAGGCCGACCGCGCCGCAGCCGACCACCACCGCCGCCGAACCCGGCTCGACCCGGGCCATCCGCACCGCGGCGCCCACGCCGGTCATCACGCCGCAGCCGATCAGGCAGGCGCGATCGAACGGGATGGCCTTCGGCACCGCGATCGCGCCCGACTCGGGCACCACCGTGTACTGCGCGTGTGTGGAGGTCACGGAGAAGTGGTTGAGCATCCGGTCGCCGTCGAGCCGGTAGCGCGAGCCGCCGTCGAGCATGCGCCCGGCCGGCTGGTGACGGCTGAACGGTTCGCACAGGATCGGCTGGTCGCGCTCGCAGTAGAAGCAGTGCCCGCAGTGCGGGTTCCACGAGCAGACGACGTGATCGCCGACCTGCACCTGCGTGACCGCCGACCCCACCCGCTCGACCACGCCGGCGCCCTCGTGCCCCAGCACGATCGGCAGCGGATAGGGCAGGGCGCCCTCGATCACCTCGAGGTCGGTGTGGCACAGCCCGCTTGCATGCAGGCGCACCAGCACGTCGCCCGGCTCGAGCGGCTGCAGCGTGACGTCCTCGATCGAGAAGCGCCCGCCGGTCTCGTGCAGCACCGCCGCCTTGTACTTCATGCCGGATGGCCTCCCGCCGGAGCGCTCACGGTCCGTAGACGAGGTTCGGCAGCCACAGGGTGATCTGCGGGAACACCGTCAGCGCCACCAGCAGCGCGAACATCACGCCGAGGTAGGGCAGCACCTCGACCGTGTAGTCGTCCATCGGTACCTTGAGCACCTGCGAGCTGATGAACATCATCTGCCCGACCGGTGGCGTGACCCCCGCGATCGTCAGGTTGGTCACCAGCACCACGCCGAAATGCACCGGATCGATGCCGAGCTTGGTCAGGATCGGCACGAAGATCGGCGTCATGATGATCAGCGCCGAGGTGCCTTCGACCGCCGTGCCCAGCACGATCAGCATCAGGTTGATCAGCAGCAGCAGCGTCGTCGGGTCCTTGGTCAGGCCGACCAGCCAGGCCGCCATCTGCGGCGGGATCCGCTCCCAGGCGAGGTAGAAGCCGAACGCGGAGGCCGCGCAGATCATCAGCATCACCGAAGCGGTATCGAGCGCGGTCTCCTTGAGCAGCGTCGGCACGTCGCGCAGCCGCAGCGTCCGGTAGGCGAAGAGGCCCACCAGGATCACGTACAGCACCGTGATCGCGCCGGCCTCGGTCGGCGTGAAGATGCCGTAGCGGATGCCGACGATGATGAACACCGGGATCGTCAGCGCCCAGATCGCCTCGCGGAACGCGACGCCAAGCTCGGCGGCGCTCGCGCGCTTGTCGCGCAGCGGCAGGTAGCCGCGCTTCTTCGAGATCACCGCGGTGACCGCCATCAGGGAGGCCGCGAGCAGCAGCCCCGGGATCACGCCGCCGATGAACAGTCGGCCCACCGAGGTGTCGGCGATGTAGCCGTAGATGATCAGTCCGATCGAGGGCGGAATGAGCGCGGTGATGATCGCCGCGCACGAGGTGATCACCGCCGCGAAGGCCGGGCTGTAGCCGTGGCGGGTCATCTCCGGCCCGAGCACCTTGGCGAGCATCGCCGCGTCCGCGCTCGACGAGGCCGTCAGCCCGCCGAGCAGCGTGGCCAGCACCGTGCACATCTGCGCGAGCGCGCCGGTCATGTGCCCGACCAGCGCGTCGGCCAGCGCGAGCAGCTTCCGGGTGATGCCCGCGCGGTTCATGATCGCGCCGGCCAGCACGAAGAACGGGATCGCCAGCAGCGGGTAGGAGTCGGTGGCCGACACCATCTTCTGCACGAAGATGTTGAGCGGCACCTGCCCGTCGATCAGGAAGAAGGACAGCGCCGAGATCGCGATCGCGAACGCGATCGGCGTGCCCAGCGCGAACAGCACCAGCATCACGATGCCCGGAGCCCAGTCAGCCAGCATGGGTCTCTCGTGTCGCGTCGATCGTCCAGTCGCGTCCGGCGAGCACCTGCAGGTAGCGCACCGCCATCAGCAGCGAGCACAGCGCGACCGGACCGTAGAGCCAGGTCTGGGGCACGCGCAGCACCGGGCTCGGGCTGTCCCAGGCATCGATCGCGAAGCGTGTGCCGAACCAGGTCATGAACGCGAAGAACGACAACAGCAGCGCGTGGTTCATCACCCGGATCGCCGCCTGCAGACCCGCGGGCAGCCGATCGACGAGCACGTCGATCGCCGGATGCAGCCGGTACTTCACGCAGGCCGCCGCGCCGAAGAACACGACCCAGGCGAAGCCCATGGTCGCGACCTCGCTCGCCCAGGCCGCCGGCTGCGCGGTGACGTAGCGGGTGAGGACGCCCCAGCTCACCGACAGGACGACGACGACCACCGCCACGCAGGCGACGATCTCCTCGAACTGGTCGACGAGCCAGGCGACGCCGCGCGGCGCGGGCCGCGCGGAGGGGGACGAGGCCATGAGGGGCGGTGACCTGGGGCTCAGCTCACTTCTTGAGCGCGTCCATCACGGTGTCGTGCAGGCCCGGGGTCCACTTCGGGAACGCCTTGTAGACCGGTGCGGTGACCTTCTGGAACGCGGCGTTGTCGACGTCCACGAAGGTCACGCCCGCCGCCTTGAACTTCGAGACGTAGTCGTCGTTCAGCGACAGGGTCATGCGGGTCATCTCGTCACCCGCCTTCTTGCCCTCCTCGACCAGCACCCGCTGCACGTCGGCCGGCAGCGACGCGAAGTACTTCGCGTTCATCGGCCACATCACGAAGGCGGTGAAGTGCCCGGTGGTGGAGATCACCTTGCGGGTCTCGTGCAGCTTCGAGCCCCACAGCGAGCCGAGCGGCGCCTCGGCGCCCTGGACCACGTTCTGCTGCAGCGCGTTGTAGACCTCGGACCACTGCACGGTCGTCGGGCGTGCGCCCATCGCCTTGAAGGTCTCGATCCACATGGTGTTCGGCGGCACCCGCACGGTCATGCCGGCCATGTCGGCGGGCGTGCGCACCGGCTTGTCGGCGATCAGGTGGCGCTGGCCGAAGAAGCCGTTGGCCATGATCAGCTTGAAGCCCGACTGCTCGAGGCGCTTCTCGACGCCCTTGTACCACTCCGAGGCGAGCAGCTTGTCGTAGTCCTTCGGGTCCTTGATCAGGTACGGCCCGTTGAGCACGCCGATGTCGGGCACGAAGTCAGACAGGTAGCCGGGGTCCGTGATGTTCATCACGTTGGCCCCCTGGCGGATCATCTCGTTGACCTCCTTGCCGGAGCCGAGCTGCTCGCCGGGGAAGACCTGGATCTGCACGCGGCCGTTGGTGCGTGCCGCGACGTTCTTGGCGAAGAACTCGGCCGCCTGGTGCGCCGGCTCGCTGGTCGACAGCGAGTGGGCGAAGCGGATGCGGATCTCCTGCGCCTGCGCGGCGGCGGGCAGCACGGCGGCCGCGGCGATGCCGGCGGCCAGGGCCACGGCGCGACGCCGTGCGGTGAACGGGATGCTCATGCGGGTCTCCTCCTCGTTGCGGGGCGTCCTGCGCCCCGTTGGGCTGGTGCTCGTTGCGGCGACGGGTACTGCGCGCTCAGCGCGCGGCACCCGCCCCCAGCTTGCCGGGCTTGGCGGCGCCCGCGTACAGGATCGCCAGCTGACGGTCGACGATCGCCGCGTGGCGTGCGACCGCGTCGGGGTGCATCTCGGACTCGGGCGGCGGCTCGAGGTCGAAGTGGCCGTGGCGATCGGTGCCGCGCACCAGCGTCGCGCTCTCGCGCGGGCCGGCGAGCTGGCGGACGTGGGTCGGGATGTAGCGGATCGCGAAGCCGATGCGCCGGTAGTCGGCGGTGTTCGGCTCGGAGCCGTGGACGATCAGCACGTGGTGCAGCGACATCTGGCCGGCCTTCAGGACCACCGGCACGACCGTCGCCGGATCGACCTCGACCTGGATCTCCTGGCCGCGCGACAGCAGGTTGGTCTCGGCGAAGGTGTCGACATGCTCGACCTGCCGCACCTGGGTGCCGGGCACGACCTGCATGCAGCCGTTCTCGAGGTTCGACGGCGTCAGCGCCACCCAGGCGGTGATCACGTCCGGCGACGAGAGCCCCCAGTAGGTGCCGTCCTGGTGCCACGAGACGAACGAGGGATCGCGGGCGTTCTTCGAGAAGAACTGCGCGCTCCAGCAGAGCACGTCCGGCCCGATGACGTCCTCGACCGCGTCGAGGATCCGCGGATGGCGCACGAGTTCCGCGATCCACGGATAGAGCAGGTGCGGCTTCTGGTTGATGCGCGGCGGGATGCGCCCGCCGTGCGCGCGCTCGGTGGCCTCGAAGCGCGCGAGCAGCGTCGCGGCCTCGTCGCGGTCGACCACGTCGACCGGGAAGTGGATGCCGTCGCGTTGGTACGCGTCGACCTGCGCCGATGTCAGGACCTTGCCCACTGTGCCGTCTCCCCCGGCCCCCTGCGGGGCCTTCGCCTGCGCGGCCCTGGGGGCCGTCGTCTTTTCATTACTGAAAACGAGTTTCATCCCTAAAATGATCCGATGTCAAGGTCGAATGCCCAGCTCGTCCAGGTCGCGCCGCGCTACGAGGCCCCCGCGCTCGAGAAGGGGCTCGACATCGTCGAGCTGCTCGCCACCGAGCCCGCGCCGCTGAGCCAGAACCAGATCGCCCTGCGCCTGGGTCGATCGGCGAGCGAGATCTTCCGGATGCTCGAGGTGCTGGAGCGCCGTCGCTGGATCGCGCGCGGCGAGGACGGCGGGTATGCGACCACCCTCGTGCTGTTCGAGCTTGCGCACCGCCAGGCGCCGGTGCACCGGCTGCTCGGTGCCGCACTGCCCGAGATGCGGGCGCTCGCCGCCGACACCCGGCAGTCGAACCACCTCGTCGTGCATCACGACCGCCGCATCCTCGTGCTCGCGCAGGTCGACAGCCCCGAGGCGATGGGGTTCCGGATGCGCGAGGGCGCGCATTTCCCGTTCCGCGCCGATCGGGTCTCGCCCTGGGTGCTCGCCGCGTTCCAGAGCGATGCGCGCCGCGCCGAGCTGATCGACGAGATGCGCGACGGCGATCCGCGAGCGCCCGCGCGCGCCACGCTGATGCGCGGCCTCGAGCGCATCCGCCGACAGGGCTACGAGCAGCGGCGCAGCGACACGCTGCCCGGCATCGTCGACCTCTGCTTCCCGATTCTCGATGCGCACGGCGCGGCGATCGCCACGCTCGCGCAGAACTATCTGGCGCAGCGTGACGTCGCGGTCACCGTCCCGCAGGCGCGCGAGCGGCAGGCGCTCGCGGCGGCGCGGATCTCGGCACGGCTGGGGGCCGGCGTCGGATCGCCGCCCGCCTGAGCGCGGCCCGGTCTGGTGCGATCACGCCGCGCCGACGTAGCCCAGCTGGCGCCAGGCCTCGAACACCGTCACCGCCACCGCGTTCGACAGGTTCAGGCTGCGGTTGTCCGGGCGCATCGGCAGTCGCAGGCGCCGATCGGGCGCGAACGACTCGCGCAGCGCCGGCGGCAGGCCCGCGCTCTCGGCGCCGAACACCAGCCAGTCGTGCTCATGGAAGCTCACGTCGACGGGGCGCCGCGTGCCGTGGGTGGTCAGCGCGAACATGCGGTCGGGCTCGGGGGACTCGGCCGCCAGCAGCGCTTCCCAGCTCGCATGCACGCGCAGTCCCGCCCACTCGTGATAGTCCAGCCCGGCACGTCGCAGTCTGGCGTCGTCGAGCTCGAAGCCGAGTGGCTCGACCAGATGCAGCGCCGCCCCGGTGTTGGCGCACAGGCGGATCACGTTGCCGGTGTTCGGCGGGATCTCGGGATGGACGAGGACGACTCGGAGCATGGTGCGCAGTCTAGGCCGCCCGCGCCGCGACCAGGGCCACCACCCGCTGTGCGCCCGCGGCCTTCAGTGCCCGCGCCGCCTCGGCGAGGGTGCTGCCGCTGGTCATCACGTCGTCGACCAGGCCGATGCGCAGCCCGTCCAGGCGCCCGCTGCAGCCGAAGCAGCCCAGCAGGTTCGTGCGCCGCTCCGACAGGCCGAGTCCGGCCTGCGGCGGGGTGTCGCGCAGCCGGGCCAGCCGGCGGGGCATCACCGGCATCGGTTCGAACGACGGGGCGAGCGCGGCCGACATCGCCCGCGCCATCTCGAGCGACTGGTTGAAGCCGCGCTGGGCGAGCCGACCCGGGGCGAGCGGCACCGGCACCAGGCAATCGAGCGGTTCGCGGCGCAGCGCACCGGCCCAGCGGGCGGCGAGCAGTTCGCCGAGCGGCCGGGCCAGCGCGAGCTGCCGGCCGAACTTCAGGGCCGTCACCACCCGGTCGAGCGGCGGCGCGTAGTCGGCGGCGGCCAGGGTCGCGTCGACCGGGGACGGCTCGGCGGTCGCGCAGGCGGTGCAGGCCGGGGCGGGCGCATCGGTCGGCTGACCGCAGCGGGCGCAGCGCGGCCGGCACGCGCCCGGCAGGTCGAGCAGGCAGCCGGTGCAGAAGCCGGGAAAGGCGCGCGGCGCGAGCGCCGTGCCGCACAGCGCGCAGCCGCGCGGGGCGAGGTGGTCGAGCCAGCCGCCGAGGCGTCGACGGGTCCGCGCGAGGGGGCGGTAGAAGGGTCGGGAGCCGGCGGTGGTGGGGGCGGCGTGCATTCGGAAAGGCTATCGCACCGCCCGTATACTGGACCGACGATGGCCGAGCCTTCCGATCTAGATCGTTCGTCGGTACGCCGGCAGTTCGACCGCCGCGCGGCCTCCCCCGATCCGGCCGACTACCTGCTGCGCGAGGTCGAGCGGCGCATGCTCGAGCGCCTCGAGCTGGTCAAGCTCGTGCCGTCGCGGGTGCTCGACGTCGGCTGCGGACTGGGCGACGGCGCCCGACGGCTGCGCGGGCGATGGCCCGAGGCGCAGGCGATCGGCCTGGACCTCTCGCCGCGTCGGATCGCCCGGGCCGCCGCGATCGACCGGCCGGTCGGCGGCAGCTGGACGACCGGACTGGTGCGCCGGCTGGCCGGGCGTGGTGCCGGGGACCGGGGCGCCTCGCTCGCGAGCTACGTCGTCGGCGACGCCCACCGGCTGCCGATCGCCAGCGGCTCGGTCGACCTGGTCTGGTCGAACCTGGCCTTCCACTGGTTCGACGACGTGCCGGCCGCGATCGCCGAGTGGTACCGGGTGCTGCGACCCGGCGGCCTGCTCACCTTCAGCGCGCTCGGCGTCGACACGCTCGCCGAACTGCGCTGAAGGTTACCGTTCCAGTCCCAAGCGCTGCATTGTCTCCTGCCTGGATCGCTCCGTCGCTCAACGTCACCCCGCCGCTGAACGTATTCGCTCCACTCAGCGTGAACACTGCTGCTCCGGTCTTCA
>CAIUGQ010000665.1 GCA_903898725.1 uncultured Burkholderiales bacterium
CCGCCGCGGGGGCTGCCGCAGCCGCCACGACCGACGCGGCGAAGGACGCCGCCGACAAGGCGGGCCAGGTCGCGAAGGACGCCGCCAGCGGCGCCGCCGCCGCCGCGACGTCGGCGGCCGATGCCGCCAAGGATGCCGCCGCGAAGGCCGTCGAGGCCGCCAAGGACGCCGCCGCAAAGAAGTGACCGAAGCGGGCCCGCGCGAGCGGGCCCTGCACACCGACCGGGCCGGCCTTGCGCCGGCCCGTGTCGTTTCAGCGGGTCACAGAGTCGGCGGGCCCGCGGCTCAGCCGGCGGTCCAGGCCAGCCCGTCATCCTGATCGGCCACCAGCACCTGCTCGTCCGCCCAGCCCAGCACCGGCGCCAGGGCGGCGCGGGCGAGGTCGGCTCGGTTGTTCTGGCGGCTCAGGTGCGCGGCCACCACCCGCCGCAGGCGGCTGGTGTCGAGGCTGGCGAGGATCCTCGCCGACTCGGCGTTCTCCAGGTGGCCGTAGCGCCCGGCGATCCGACGCTTGAGCGCCATCGGATAGTCGCTGCCGGCCAGCAGGCCGGCATCGTGGTTCGTCTCGAGCACCAGCGCGGTGAGCCGTGACAGGGCGAGCGGCAGATGGGCCGTCGGATGGCCGATGTCGGTCAGCACGCCGAGCCGGGCATCGCCGTCGTCGATCACGTACTGCACCGGCTCGCGCGCATCGTGGGGGACGGGAAAGGGCTCGATCCGCAGCCCCCCCACCTCGAAGGTCCGGTGCGAGTCGATCACCCGGACCAGGGCCTCGCAGCCAGAGGCCTGCGGGCTCGAGCGCAGCGTGCCGTAGGTCAGATAGACCGGGATCCCGTGGTGACGCGCGAGGCGAAAGACGCCGCCGACGTGATCGCCGTGCTCGTGGGTGACCAGGATGCCGTCGAGCGATCCGGGCTCGCAATCGAGCCGTGCGAGCCGACGCTCGGCCTCCCGCAGCCCGAAGCCGCAGTCGACCAGCACCCGGCAGGCGCGGCCACCGGCCGCGCCGCCACCGGTCTCGACCAGCAGGCCGTTGCCCTCGCTGCCACTGCCGAGGCTTGCGAACCGCACCGCGGAACCAGCCTCAGCGCAGCTGTTCTTGCAGAACCGAGACGATCCGCGTCGCGTTGCGCTTGTCGGCGTCGACCGACGGCACCTTGCCTTCCTCGTCGAGCACCGAGACCTGCGAGCCGCCCCCTGCGCCGGCTGTCTCGGCGACGAGGATGCGGTAGCGGCGGCCGGTCAGGTCCTTCTTCGGACCGGTGCCGAAGACGCGGTCGATCACGCCGCGCGCCGTCGCCTCCTGCTCGGGGTCGACGTAGCGGACGAAGAACGCGCCCTTGGAGCGGTCGCGGTCCTCGACCGTGAAGCCGCTGCGATCGAGCGCGAGCCCGACCTGCCGCCACGAGCGATCGAAGCCTTCCTGCAGCACGACGACCTGACGCCCATCGATCTCGACGATCCGGGCGCGATCGGGCACCGGCGCCGTGGCGCCGCTCGCCGGGGCACCGAGCGAGGCCTGCTGGGTCGTACCGCCCACCGGCCCGAAGCGCAGCATCAGGCGCCGCAGGAACTCGACCTCGAGTTCCGGGTCGGAGGCGCGGGGCACCCAGACGGTCGATTCCTTCTGTGCGCCGGTGAACTCCTCGACCAACCCGCGATGGCTGACGAACACCTCGGTGCCCTTGCCGCTGGTCTCGAGGCGCGTGCGGAACTTGTCCCGCTCGCCGGTGGAGTACAGGCTGTTGAGCACGCGCGAGAGCTGGTTGCGCACCCAGGAATCCGGCACCGGCGTGCGCTTCTCGGCCCACTCGGTCTCCATGATGCCGGTCTCGGGCGACTCCACCCGCAGCGCGAAGCCCGCCTCCGACCAGAAGTCGCGGACGACGGGCCACACCTTCTCCGGCGGCTGGTCGACCACGAGCCAGCGCTGCGAGCCCTGACGCTCGATCCGCGCCCCCTGCGCCTGGGGCAGCACTGCCGGTCCCGAGGCGGCCGTCGCGGCACGTTCGGCGCCGCGCTCGCGGGAGAACTCAGAGAACGTCGTACCCGAGCCGGCGCGCTCCGGGATCGCGAAGCGCTCGTCGCTGCGCGGCTTGACCAGATCCGGCGGGATGTCGAGCGGCGGCCCCTTCGAGGCGCTCTTGTACTCGATGCTGGTGACCTCGCGGAACCCGTCGGAGACCGAGCAGGCGGCCAGCAGCGCGGCGGCCAGCCCCAGCAGCAGCGGGGATGCGGCGCGGCGGAACCCGGTTCCGCTCATGCCAGCACTCCCGACTGACGCAGCGCGGCCTCGACGACCGCGTGGTGGCGCGCCTCGAGCGGCGTCATCGGCAGGCGGATGCCGCCCTCGATGCGACCCATGCGCTGCATCGCCCACTTCAGGGGGATGGGGTTGGCCTCGACGAACAGCTTGAAGTGAAGCGGCAGCAGCCGATTGTTGATCGCGCGGGCGGTCTTCAGGTCGCCGGCGAGCGCGGCCGCGCAGAGCTCGGCCATCTCGCGGGGCGCGACGTTGGCGGTGACCGAGATCACGCCGTGGCCGCCGAGCGCGATGAGCGCGAGCGCGGAGTCGTCGTTGCCGCTGTAGAGGGCGAACGAGGCCGGCACCCGCGACAGCAGGTCCGCGACCCGCGGCATGTCGCCGGTCGCGTCCTTCAGGCCGATGATCCCCGGCACTTCGGCCAGGCGCACGATGGTGTCGTTCGACAGATCGGCGACCGTGCGCCCGGGCACGTTGTAGAGGATGACCGGCAGGTCGGCCGACTCGGCGACCGCGCGGAAGTGCCGGTACAGGCCTTCCTGACCCGGCTTGTTGTAGTACGGCACGACCTGCAGCGACGCCTGCGCGCCGACCTGGGCGGCATGGCGCGTCAGCTCGATCGCCTCGCGCGTGGAGTTGCCGCCGGTACCGGCGATCACCGGCACCCGGCCTGCCGCGTGCTCGACTGCCACGCGGATCAGGGTCGCATGCTCGTCGACGTCGACGGTGGGCGACTCGCCGGTGGTGCCGACCGCCACGATCGCGGCCGTGCCGCTCGCGACGTGCCAGTCGATCAGTGCACGGAAGCGCGCCAGGTCGAGGCTGCCGTCCTCGTGCATCGGCGTGACGATGGCGACGATGCTGCCTGTGATCATGGTGGGGGTGCGTGACGGAAAAACGCGATTCTATCGCAGCACGCGGCGCCCACGATCAGGCGAGCGGCCAGCGCTGTTCATCGAACGGCGGGCGCACCGCGGCCACGCGCTGCACGCGGGCCGGCCTGGGCTCGGCCACGAAGCCGTCCTCGAACGCGAGCAGGTGCAGCCCGGCCCGCTCCGCCGCATGGGCGAGTTCCGCGGGTCTGAGCAGGAACGCCGGATTCGACGGTCGGCCGTAGCGCGCGTTGCCCTCGGCGAAGGTCTCGTGCAGCAGCAGGCCGCCCGGTGCCAGCAGCGTCGCCAGCAGGTCCAGGCGCGGCCGGAACAGGTAGTTCGCGACCACGATCGCATCGAACCGCTCGACCGCGAACGACCACCGTCCATGCTCCAGATCTTCCTGCCTCGTCTCGATGCCCGTACCCTCCATCCAAGCCAGCGCGCCCGGATCACGGTCGACGGCGAGCACCGCATGGCCCGCCTCGCGTGCGAGACGCGCGTGGCGGCCGGTGCCGCTGGCGAAGTCGAGCACCCGGCCCGCCGGGCGGACGGACGGCAGCCAGCGCGCGACCCAGCGCGACGGCTGACCGGGGCCAGGGTGGGCGGGTGGCTCGGAACGGAGCCCGGGGACAGCGGCATGGGTCATCGGGTCGGTGAAGCGCAGGAAAGGAGCGGACGCCAGCGGCTTGGCGGCGGTCGGTGAACGTTGAAGGTTTGAGCAGATTCTACGGGCAGGCGTTGGCGCACCGGCGGGGCTGGCTGGTCGTCGGGGTGACGCTCGCCCTCGCGATCGGGCTGCACGTCGCAGCCAAGCTGCTCCCCGACACGCTGGGCGGCGCGGCCATGTTCGCGCTGCCCCTCGCGCTGCTGTCGCTCGGCGTCATCGCGTTCCTCCTCCTCAATGTCATCGAGCAGCTCGGCGAGGAACGCGGCATCGTCCGGCGCCTCTCAGACCTCCAGGGCCAATACGGGGTGGCCGAGAGCCTGGCGGTCCTCGGCTCCTGGGTCTACGACATCGCCGAGGAACGCTACTACTGGAGCGACGGCACGTTCCGCGTCTTCGGCATCGACGCGTCCCAGGGCCCCCCCAGCCCCAAGGCCTTCTTCATCTGCGTGCACCCCGACGACCAGGCCCGCTGGCAGTCGGCGCACCGCCGCGCGATCAAGAACGGCACCGAAGTGCGCATCGAGTACCGCTACACCAAGCACGGTGCCGAGCAGGTCTGGGTGCGCAGCGTCGCGCGCGCCGAGACCGACAAGACAGGCCGCACGGTGCGGCTGGCGGGCATCGTGCAGGACATCACCGCGATGCGGGCGATGGCCCAGCAGCTCGCGGCCAGCGAGGCCAAGTTCCGCGACCTGACACAGCTGTCGGCCGACTGGGTCTGGGAGACCGACCCGTCGCACAAGCTGAGCTTCGTGTCCGACAGCGCCTGCGCCGCGCTGGGGGGCGACTGGGTCAAGTCGGGCATCGGCAAGCGCCGCTGGCAGCTCCGGACCACCGACTTCCCCAAGGCCGACTGGGCGCGGCACCGTGCCGACCTGGCCGCCAACCGGCCGTTCGAGGCCTTCGAGTTCGGTCTGCTCGACCCGACCGGCAACGTCCACCTGGTGTCGCTGTCGGGACGCCCGATCTTCGACGACAACGGCCGCTTCCGCGGCTACCGAGGCGTCGGCCGCGAGGTCACCCGCGAGCGCCAGCAGCAGCTGCTGCTGCAGCTCGAAGGCGAGATGGCCTCGATCATGCGCGAGCAGACCGAGCCCGAGCGGGTCATCACCGCGCTGATCATCACGCTGTGCGGACTGATGGGCTGGTCGGGCGGCGCCCACCTCGTGCAGATCCCCGGGACGCGCGCGCTCACGGTGCGCGAGCGCTGGGGCTCGCCGACCCTCACGCGCATGCTCTCCGACCTGCCGGCCCAGCTGCCGATGACCGCCGATGGCGTCGAGGGCCGTGCCTGGGCGACCGGGCAGGCGATCTGGCTGCACGACCTGTCGACCGAGCCCGAGTTCGCCGAGCGGTACCAGGCCGCGGCGCTCGGTCAGAACGCGGCCTTCATCGCGCCCATCATGGACGAGCAGCACAACGTGCTGTCGGCGCTGCTGTGCTTCGGCTCGGTCGGCTTCCGTGCCGAGGGACTGCTGCAGCAGCTCGCCGAGATCCTGTCGCGGACGATGTCGCTCTACCTGCAGCGCAAGTCTGCCGAGAAGCGCCTGATGCACGCATCCCTGCACGATGCGCTCACCGGCCTGCCGAACCGCGTCTACCTGACGCACCAGCTCGAGGAGGCGCTCAAGCACGAGCGCGCGGCGGCGGTGCTGTACGTCGACCTGGACCGCTACAAGATCATCAACGACACGCTGGGCCACTCGGTCGGCGACCAGGTGCTGATCGAGGTCGCACGGCGCTTCCGGGAGTCGATCCGCGCCACCGACGTCGCGGGCCGGATCGGCGGCGACGAGTTCATCCTGCTGCTGCTCGACCTGAAGGAGCGCGCCGAGATCGAACGCCTCGCGCGCAAGGTGCTCGCGGCGATCGAGAAGCCCTTCGTGCTGATGAACCGGGCCTACTTCCTCTCGGCCTCGATCGGCGTGGCGGTCGCCCCCGACGACGGACGCGATGCGCATCTGCTGATCAAGTGCGCCGACAGCGCGATGTACCGCGTGAAGTCGGAGGGCCGCAACGACGTGCGCTTCTTCGCCGGCGACCTGTCCGACGAGCGCAGCGACCAGCTCCAGCTCGGCGCGGAGTTCCCGCTGGCGCTGCAGCGCGGCGAGGTCGACCTCTACTACCAGCCGGTGCTCGCGGTCGGCGAGCGGCGCATCGTCGGCATCGAGGGCCTGATGCGCTGGCGCCATCCGGTGCGCGGACTGCTGCTGCCCGAGAAGTTCCTGCCGGCCGCCGAGCAGAGCAACCTGGTGCGCGAGATCGGCCTGTGGGCGATCCGGCGCGCGCTCGACGACCGCGTGGAGCTCGGCCTCGACAAGTTCGAGGACGTGGCGATCTCGGTGAACATCTCGCCCCGCCAGCTCGCCGAGGACGGCTTCCTCGCCCAGCTCAACGCGCTGCTGACCGAGCGCAACGTGCCGCCGAGCCTGCTGCGCCTGGAGCTCACCGAGAACGCGCTCATCGACAACAGCGACAAGACCGTCGCGCTGCTCGCCGAGCTGCGCCGGCTGGGCGTGAAGGTCGTGATCGACAACTTCGGCACCGGCTACGCGTCGCTGTCGTACCTGAAGAACCTGCCGGTCGACGGCCTGAAGATCGATCGGACCTTCATCCGCGGCCTGCCGGAGGACCGCGGCAACGCGGCGATCATCCAGGCCATCACCACGCTCGCGGGCAAGCTCGGCCTGCAGGCGATGGCCGAGGGGGTCGAGACCGCGGCCGAGATGCGTGCGCTGCGGACCTTCGACTGCGACCGGATGCAGGGCTCGTTCATCTGCGACCCCCTGCCGCTCGCGCAGCTGCGCGACTTCCTCGACTCGCTGCCCCAGCTGCGCCAGATGCACCTGGTCAACCCGGGACGCGGAGCGGTCGCGCCCAAGCTCTGACGGACGGCACGGTCCGACGGACCGTGACATAAGTCGTCAACAGGGCCGTTATCGTCGACGTTTCGAGGACATGGCATGCGGCACCCGATCCGGGTCCGGTGCCCGATGCCCGAGACCCCACTCCGACACGACGTGACGCCCACCATGAAACGCACCGTTCTCGCCGCCCTCGCCGCCCCGATCGTCTTCGCCGGCTGCGCCACGACCCCGGCCCCCTACTACCCGGACGTGCGGCCCTCGGCCGACGGCGCCCACCGCACCGTGCTGTCGATGGAGCGCAAGACTGGCGACTTCCAGGGCGCATTCCGCCAGGCCCGCGACTTCTGCGGCGACGTGCACGCCAAGCGTCCTGTGGTGGTCTCGGAAGCGAGCCGCTACGTCGGCACGATGGACGAGTCGACCTACAACTCGATCAAGACCGCGACCCAGGTGGCGATGGGCGTGGGCGGTGCGGTCGGCGTGTTCGCCGACAAGCAGCGCGCGAGCAACGCGGGCTTCGGCACCGCGATGGCCGGCGGCATCGGCCACCAGGCGATGGGCGCCGGCTACGAGTACACGGTGACCTTCCGCTGCGAGTGACGTGCGCCGCGGCGCACGCCGCGCTCAGACGTAGCCCAGCCCCATCGCGTCCTTGACGTCGCGCATCGTCTCGCTGGCCACGGCCCGCGCGCGTTCGCACCCGGCGTCCATGATGTCGCGCACGAGACGCGGGTTCTCGACGTAGGGCTTGGCGCGCTCGACGAACACCGTCTGCTCGGCGACGATCGCGTCGATCACCGGCTGCTTGCAGTCGAGGCAGCCGATGCCGGCCGTCGTGCAGCCCTGACGCACCCAGGCCCTGACCGTGTCGTCGGAATACACCTGGTGGAGCTGCCACACCGGGCAGTTGTCCGGGTTGCCCGGGTCCGTGCGGCGCACGCGGGCCGGGTCCGTCGGCATCTGGCGCAGCTTCTTCGTGACCGAAGCCGGGTCCTCGCGCATCGCGACCGCGTTGCCGTAGCTCTTCGACATCTTCGCGCCGTCCAGGCCCGGCACCTTCGAGGTCTCGGTCAGCAGCGCCTGCGGCTCGACGAGGATGCGGCGACGGCCGCCCTCCAGCCAGCCGAGCAGCCGCGCCCGGTCGTCGTCCGACAGGCTCTGCGTGCCGGCGACCAGCGAGCGGGCGCCCTCGAGCGCCTCGAGCTCGCCGTTCTGCTGGTAGCGCACGCGGTAGTCCTCGTAGGCCTGGCCACGCTTGCCGCCGAGCTTCTTCAGCGCCGCGGCGGCCTTGTCCTCGAAGCCCGCCTCGCGGCCGAACAGGTGGTTGAAGCGACGCGCGACCTCGCGCGTGAGCTCCACGTGCGGCACCTGGTCCTCGCCAACCGGCACCCACTGGGCGCGGTACATCAGGATGTCGGCCGCCTGCAGCAGCGGATAGCCGAGGAACCCATAGGTGGTCAGGTCCTTCTCGGTCAGCTTCTCCTGCTGGTCCTTGTAGGTCGGCACGCGCTCGAGCCAGCCGAGCGGCGTGCACATCGACAGCGCGAGGTGCAGCTCGGCGTGCTGCGGCAGGCGCGACTGGATGAAGAGCACCGCGCGGGCCGGGTCGACGCCGGCCGCGAGCCAGTCGATCACCATCTCCCAGACGTTGTTGCCGATGACCTCGGGCGAGTCGTAGTGGGTGGTGAGGGCGTGCCAGTCGGCGACGAAGAAGAAGCACTCGTGCTCGGCCTGCAGCCGGACCCAGTTCTTCAGCGCGCCGTGGTAGTGGCCGAGGTGCAGTGCGCCGGTGGGGCGCATGCCGGAGAGGACGCGGTCGGATGCCATGGCGCGCGATTGTATCAGCGGCCTGCGGGCGCTCCCGGGCCCGCCGCGGGCGCGCTCAGAGCCCGGTCATGCGGTCGATCGGCCCGCGTCCGGCGCGCACGACCACCGGCGTGTCGCCGGTCATGTCGATCACGGTGGTCGGCTCGAACCCCTGGCTGCCGGCGTCGAGCACCACGTCCACGCGCTTGGCGAGCCGCTTCATCGCGTCGTCCGCGTCGGTGATCGGCTCGTCGTCGCCCGGCAGGATCAGGCTGGTGGCGAGCACTGGCGCACCGTGCTCGGCGAGAAGCTGCAAGGCCACCGGATGGTCGGGCACGCGCAGCCCCACCGTCTTGCGCGACGGGTGCCACAGGCGCCGCGGCACCTCCTTGGTCGCCGGCAGCACGAAGGTGTAGGCGCCCGGCGTCCAGTCGCGCAGGAAGCGGTACTGGCGGTTGTCGAGCTGCGCGTACGTCGAGACCTCCTTGAGGTCGCGGCAGACCAGCGTCAGCAGGTGCTTCTCGTCGAGGTTGCGCAGCGCGCGCAGGCGCTCGACCGCGTCCTTGTCATCGAGCCGGCAGGCCAGCACGTAGCAGGCGTCGGTCGGCATCACCACCAGACCGCCCTCGCCCAGGATGACTGCGGCCTGGCGGATCAGCCTCGGCTGAGGGTGCGTCGGATGGAGCTCGAAGCGCTGGGTCACCGACGTTCCAGGGCGTGCGCCTCGGGCCAGTCCTGCCAGACCGGCCGCAGCTGCCTGTTGAGCGGCGGCAGCGAGCCGAGGTCGTGCCGGCTCTCGCCCGGGCCGTGGAAGTCCGAGCCGCGCGAGGCCGCGAGGCCGTAGCGCTGCGCGACCGCCGCCCACTCGCCGTACTGCTCGGGCGTGTGGCTGCCGCTGACGACCTCGATGGCCTCGCCGCCTTCGTCGCGGAACTCGTCGAGCATCTGCTCCATGCACAGGTCCGAGAGCCGGTAGCGGCCCGGATGCGCCATCACCGCGGTACCGCCGGCGGCGCGGATCCAGGCGATCGCCTCGCCGAGCGAGGCCCAGCGGTGCGGCACGTAGCCGGGTCGCCCTTCGACGAGGAAGCGGCGGAACACCTCCGGCACGTCGTCGCAGGTGCCGGTCTCGACGATGTAGCGGGCGAAGTGGCTGCGCGCGATCAGCTCGGGGTTGCCGGCGTAGCGCAGCGCGCCCTCGTAGGCGTCGGGGATGCCGACTGCTGCGAGCTGGTCGGCGATCTCCTGGGCTCGCCCGTCGCGGCCGCTGCGGGTCCGCAGCAGCCCGGCGATCAGGCCCGGATCCCGGAAGTCGATCCGCAGTCCGACGATGTGGATGGTCTCGCCGCCCCAGGTGACCGAGACCTCGACCCCCGGCACGAAGGTCAGCCCGAGCTGGGCGGCGCGGGCCTGCGCGGCGGCGAGCCCGCCGACCTCGTCGTGGTCGGTGAGCGCGAGGATCTCGACGCCGTTGCGGTGCGCGCGCTCGACGATGTCGGTCGGCGACAGCGTGCCGTCGGACACCACGGAGTGGCAGTGCAGGTCCGCGTTGATGCGGTGGGGACCGCGACTGAAGCTGGGAAGCCGATCAAGCATCGAAGAACTCCTCGATCAGCGACGCGACCCGTTCGGGCTGGTCGTGGTGAAGCATGTGGCCGGCCTGCTCGACCGTGGCGCGCTCGAGCTTCGGGATCGCGCGCAGCCGCTCGCGGTACTCGTCGGTCTCGACGAAGCGGTGCCAGTCGCCGCGGTCGCTTGCGGCGACCAGCAGCACCGGCGCCTCGATCCGGCGCCAGGTCGCGACGATCTCGTCGACGCGATACAGGTAGGGATTGACGAGCTTGTGGGCGGCATCGCCGAGCAGCGCATAGCGGCCGGCGTCGTTGCGTGCCGACCAGTGCCCGGCGAGCCACAGGGCCTTGTCGGCCGGCAGCCTCGGGTTGGTCTGCGTCAGGCGCTGCGCGACGGCCTCGTGCGAGGCGTAGTCGCGCATCCGGGCCGGGGTGCGGAGCTCGTCGAGCCATTCGCGCAGCCGGTCGGGCGCCTGGCTCGCCTCGGTCGCGCGCATGCCGAAGCCCTCGAGGTTCACGAGCCTGCGGATCCGCGCCGGCCGCACGCCGGCATAGACCGTCGCGACGTTGCCGCCCATGCTGTGGCCGACCAGGTCGACGGCACGATCGGGCAGCAGTGCCTCGAGCAGGGCGTCGAGATCGCCGAGGTAGTCGGGGAACCAGTAGCAGTCGGCCTGCGCGGGACCCGCGGTCAGTCCGAAGCCGCGCCAGTCGGGGGCGAGCACGTGCCGCTCGCGGGCGAGGCAGTCGACGACGAACTGGAACGAGGCGGAGACATCCATCCAGCCGTGGACCATCACCACCGGCGGGGCCGACGGATCGCCCCAGCTCCGGACGTGATGCCGCAGACCGCGCGCCTCGATGAAGGTCGAGCGAGCGGTGCGTCGAGGTCGATAGGGCTCGTTCATGTTCCGGGATGCGCCAAGCCCTTGATTATACGGACGGCGACGGCCCGGCCCGCGCGCCGGCCCCGCGGCCGCGCGGGATTCCGACGGGTGGACGCGCCGCGGCGCGCAGCCGCGCCGCGGCGTTGTGCGGCTGCCGCGTTCAGGACGACAGGCGCAGGGGCACGAACACCCGGACGTCGTTGCGCTGGATCAGCAGCGCCACCTCGTCCCCAGCGGCGCTCACGCGGTCGCGCAGCTGCGCGACGGTGCTCACCGACACCCCGTTCACCGACAGGATCCGGTCGCCCGGCTGGATGCCGGCCTGTGCGGCCGGGCCGCCGCTGGCCTCCACCACCAGGCCGGCGGCCTGCCCCGGCCCGCCCTCCCCGGCCCTCAGCTCGCGCAGCGCCAGCCCGAGCCGCGCTGCCGGCTGCGGCGCGCCGGGCGGCTGGGCACCGGCGGCGGTGGCCTTGGCCGGCGTGAACGTGCCGGTGACGATCTGCAGCGTCGTCGAGCGCCGATCGCGCAGCACCTCGAGGGCGGCCCGCTGCCCGGGCTTCATCTCGGCGACCCGCGCCGGCAGCTCGGCCGAGCGGTCGATCGGCCGTCCGTCGAGCGCGACGATCACGTCGCCGGTCTTCAGGCCGGCCGCGGCGGCCGGGCTGTCGGGCTCGACACCGGTCACCAGCGCGCCGCGCGGCGTGCTCATGCCGAAGGCACGGGCCAGCGACTGGTCGAGCTCCTGGATCGACACGCCGAAGCGGCCGCGCTCGACCCGCCCGGTGGCCACGAGCTGCCCCTGCACCCGCGAGGCGACATCGATCGGGATCGCGAACGACAGCCCCTGGAAGCCGCCGGTGCGCGAATAGATCTGCGAGTTGATCCCGATCACCTCGCCTCGCGCATCGAACAGCGGGCCGCCCGAGTTGCCCGGGTTCACTGCGACGTCGGTCTGCAGGAAGGGCACGTAGGTGTCGTCGGGCAGGCTGCGCGACTTGGCGCTGACGATGCCCGCGGTCACGGTGTTCTCGAAGCCGTAGGGCGAGCCGATGGCGAGCACCGGCTCGCCGACCTTGACCTTCGACGGGTCGCCGAGCTTCACGGTCGGCAGGTCGCGGGCGTCGATACGCAGCACGGCGACGTCGGTCTGCGCATCGGCGCCGACCAGCTTCGCGCGGAACTCGCGGCGGTCGGTCAGCCGGACGGTGATCTCCTGCGCGCCGTCGACGACGTGCGCGTTGGTGAGGATCAGCCCGTCCGCCGACACGATGAAGCCCGAGCCGAGGCCGCGGGCGACCGGTGCATCGCCGCGCGACGGCGGCTGGGCGCCGGGCGGCGCGAAGCGGCGCAGGAACTCGCGCAGGGCCTCGTCCTGTGGTGCGTCCGCCCCCGCCGCGCCGCGCGCGGCGCGACCGGTGACCGAGACATTGACCACGGCCGGACCGTAGCGCTCGACGATGTCGGAGAAATCGACGCCGCCGCGCACCGGCATCGGGGACGAC
>CAIUGQ010000666.1 GCA_903898725.1 uncultured Burkholderiales bacterium
CCGATCCGCCGCGCCTGGTGGTCGACCTCGAGGGCGTCGAGATCGACGCGCAGCTGCGCGACCTGGTCGCGAAGGTCCAGGCGAACGACCCGTACATCGCGACGGTGCGCGTCGGGCAGAACCGTCCCCGCGTCACGCGGCTGGTGTTCGACCTGAAGGCACCGGTCGCGCCGCAGGTGTTCGCGCTCGCGCCGATCGCGGTCTACCGGCATCGGCTGGTGCTCGACCTGCACCCCGTCGAGCCGCCCGACCCGCTGGCCGAACTGATCGGATCCGAGCGGGGCCCGGCCGCCCGCGACGGCGCTGCGGCGACCGGGGCTGGCCAGCCCGTCGCGGGACCGGGGTCGGCTGCGGCACCGCTGGCGTCGTCCGCGGGTCAGTCCGCGTCGTCCGCATCGTCCGCGTCCGCATCGTCCGCGTCTGCATCGTCCGCGTCGTCATCGTCCCCGGCCACAGCGCCGGCCGACTCGAGCACGCGCCCCCTGCCCGCTCAGCGCGGCCGGTCGGACCCCCGCCCGCCGCGCACCGGCGCCGCCGACGATCCCCTCGCGGGCCTGATACGCGAGCGCGATGCCGCACCGGTCGGCACGCGCGGTGCGCCCGCGGTCACCCGGATGGTCACCATCGCCATCGACCCGGGCCACGGGGGCGAGGATCCGGGCGCGGTCGGACGCTACGGCACGCTCGAGAAGGACGTGGTGCTCGCAGTCGCCTTCCGGCTGCGCGACCGCATCAACGCCGAACCGAACCTGCGGGCGTTCCTCACCCGCGACTCCGACTACTTCGTGCCGCTCGCGACCCGGGTCTCGAAGGCGCGTGCGGTCCAGGCCGATCTCTTCGTGTCGGTGCATGCCGACGCGTTCGTGCTGCCGAACGCGCGCGGCTCGTCGGTGTTCGTGCTGTCGGACCGGACCGCATCGAGCGTCGGCGCGCGCTGGCTCGCGAGCCGGGAGAACCGCGCCGACCTGATCGGTGGCGTGAACCTGCCGCGCCGCAGCCGCGAGGTCGCCCGCGTGCTGCTCGACCTGTCGACGACGGCGCAGATCCGCGAGAGCAAGCGCCTGGCAAGCGCGGTGCTCGGTGAGCTGCGCGGCATCGGCGAGCTGCACAAGCCCGGCGTCGAGCAGGCCGCGTTCGCGGTGCTGCGAGCGCCCGACATCCCTTCGATCCTGGTCGAGACCGCGTTCATCAGCAACCCGGACGAGGAGCGCAAGCTGCGCAACCCGCGCTACCAGCTGCAGATCGCCGACGCGATCTTCGCCGGCATCCGCAACCACTTCCGCCGCAACCCGCCGGGCCCGCGCGGGCAGTCCGCGCGCCTCGGCGAGACCGCGTCGCCGCCGGCTTGACACCGGTCGCGGGCCGCACGTAAGGTCCGGGCGTCGGGATACAGGCTCCCGGCTCCCAAGACGGTGTCCCGTCCAAGCCCTGCGCCCACCCACGCATGGAGCATGGACCGCATGGACACCGCATCGCCCGACCTCCTCTTTCCGTCGTCTACCCCCACGCCCTCGTCGCGGTCGCCTTCCGCCGACGGCGCTGGGCCGCCCACGTCGATCGACGCGGACACCTTGCGCCGCCTCGCCGGCAGCGCACGCTGGCCGCAGGTTCTCGACGTGCGCCGTGCCCCCGCCCACGACGCCTCGCCGCTGCGCATCGCCGGCGCCCTGCGCTGCGAGCCCGAGCAGGTGCCCGACGCGCCCGCCTGGCTCGACCCCGACCGCGACGTCGTCTGTGTCTGTGTGCACGGCCACGAGGTCAGCCGCGATGCGGCGGCGGCACTGCGCGGCTACGGGTTGCGTGCCCGGATGCTCGTCGGCGGCATCGAGGCCTGGCGCGCCGCGGACGGTGCGACCCGCCGCGCCGACGCGAGGCTGCAGGTGCCGGCGATCGGCGGCTCGACCTGGGTGACGCGGTCCCGGCCGAAGGTCGATCGCGTCGCCTGCCCGTGGCTGGTGCGCCGCTTCGTCGACCCGCGCGCGCGCTTCGTCTATCTGCCCGAGGGCGAGGTGCTCGGATTCGCCGCACGGACCGGTGCGATCGCG
>CAIUGQ010000667.1 GCA_903898725.1 uncultured Burkholderiales bacterium
CCGATCAGCCCGCCCCAGTCCTGCACCACCAGGTTCACGCGTTCCAGCGACAGCGACTCGACGAAGGCCAGCAGCACCCGGCGATGTCGATCGAAGGTGTGCCACGCGACGTCGAGCGGCTTGTCGCTGCGGCCGAAGCCCGGCATGTCGGGGGCCACCACGCGGTGCCCGGCCGCGAGGAACTCGGGGATCATCAGCCGGTACAGGTAGCTCCAGGCCGGGTTGCCGTGCAGGCACAGCCAGGTGACCGGCGCATCGCGCGGGCCCTCGTCCAGGTAGTGCAGCCGCAAGCCGTCGAGCTCGGGCAGCTCGGTCGTGTAGCGCGGTGCCCAGGGGTAGCCGGGCAGGGCCGCGAAGCGATCGTCGGGGGTGCGCAGGTGCGGGGTGTCGGTCATGGTCGGTGTCCACGGTTCGTGCAGCGGGCGATGCAGCGTGGCCTCGGCCGCCGGCCCTCGCGAAGCACCCGAGCGTACGTCGCAACCACGTTCCCGCGGGAACGCCTGACCGCGGCGCCCGGCCTGATCAGTGATCGAGCCTGTGCGGCCCGAGCAGCAGCGCGCGCACGTCGCCGCGCTGGCGCACGCTCTCGACCAGCAGGTAGATGCAGAGGAAGGGCGTGCCGCCGAGGCCCGCCAGCAGCGCGAGCACGAGGCCACCCGCACTGAAGCGGTGTCGCCAGGCGACCCACAGCGCCGACAGCAGCAGCATGCACAGGAAGTCCAGGTTGAACTGACCCGCCCAGCCCATCGCGGCCAGGTCGCCGAAGAAGACCGGCAGGAAGTCCGCGCCGTGGCGGGCGATGACGACGCCGGTGTAGGCGACGACGACGGACAGCATCAGCACGAGGAACAGGCGGAGCGGCAGCATGGTCGGAGCCTCGGGTCGGGAAGAGGAGGCGAGCGGGGACGTTCGACCTCGGATCGACCTCGGCCGACCCGGACGATAGCCTCGGCGGCGACGCGCCTCAATGACGTGCGAGGTCATCGTCAGACCACGCCCCGCACCGTGGGCCGCTTCGAGACTCCGGGGCAACCGGCAAGCTCGTCATCGCCGGTCCGCATCGGGCGACGCCGAGCCTGGCCGTGATGGGACTGCGGTCGCCTCAGGCGGCCTGCGGCAGCAGGAACTCGAAGCGTGTGCCGCGTCTGAGCTCGGAGTGCACGCGCACCGCGCAGCCGTGCAGGTCCAGGATGCGCTTCACGATCGCCAGGCCCAGCCCGGAACTCGTCGACGCACCGCCCTCCTCGGCATCGGAGGCGCGCCAGTAGCGCTCGAAGATGTGCGGCAGGTCGCTCGACGCGATGCCGCGGCCGGTGTCGCTGACGCTGATCTGCAGGAACGCCCCGTGGGTCTCGATCGCCAGCATCACGCTGCCGCCCGAAGCCGTGCAGCGCAGCGCATTGTCGATCAGGTTCTGCAGCACGCGCTCGATCATGGCGATGTCGGCCAGCACCTTGGCGGTCGTGTGACTGCCCGCCGCCAGGCCGAGCGACACGCCGCGCCGTTCCGCGGCGAGCCGGTAGTCCTGCACCACGTCCTGCAGCAGTTCCGCCAGGCAGAACACCTCCTGCCTGGGCTCGATCCGACCGGCGTCGAGCTTCGACAGTTCGAACAGGTCGGCGATGCGCTTGCCCAGCAGGTCGACGTGACGCAGCGCCGTGCGCAAGTGGGCGGCACGCGCGTGCGCATCGATCGAGTCGGCGCGCAGCAGGACGGTCTCGACATACCCCTGGATGCTCGACAGTGGCGTGCGCAGGTCGTGTGAGATGTTGCTCACCAGTTCGCGGCGCTGTCGGTCGCTGTCCTCGAGCCGCTGGAACTGCTGCGAGATGCGTTGCTGCAGCGTCCGTACGGCGCGTCTCAGGACACCGATCTCGTCGCCGGCGTCGCCGTGCGCGTCGGCATCGCCGTCGCCGTCGTCGCGGAACGATCTCAGCTCGTCTGTGAGCTGTCGCAGCGGGCGGGTCAGATGCCGCCATGCGATCCACAGCACGGCGGCCGCCAGCAGCGTGGACAGCGCCGCACCGGTGGCCATCGCGCGCAGCGCGCCGGAGTTGCCCAGGTCGGCTGCGACGCCCTGCGCCGTGCTCCCGTTGAGCACCACGTAGAGGTAGCCCATGCCGCCCGCGGGCGGCGCGATGGACCACACCGAGAAGATGTTGGCGCGGCCCGGGCTGCGCGGGTCGGTGCCCAGCACCGGCAACAGCACGCGCCCTTCGTGCTCCGCCTGCAGCAGGCGACGCATCGGCCCCATGTCGACCTGCACGCCGACGGGATCGGCGCCCTGCAGGTCCTCCAATGCGTGCGCCAGCACGCGGCCGTCGGCGTCCAGCAGATACAGCTCGACCGACGGGTTGATCGCCATCACCTGCAGGGCGAGGTCCTTCATCCGGGCCATGTCCGGCCGGCCCGCCGGGTCGATCAGGCCGGGCGGCTGGTGTTCGACGATGTAGCGCGCGAGGCCGAGGTTCATGCGCTGCGAGCCCTCGAGCGCCGCCTGCGCGCTGTAGTGCTGCAGCAGGCCATACATGACCGCGCCCAGGCCCAGCAGCAGCGGTGCGGCGACCAGCGCCGCGCGCACGTGCAGCCTGTGCCACACCGGCGACACCCTCCGCAGCCGCGCCGGCCTCACGCGGCCGCCTCGAAGCGGTAGCCCACCCCCCACACGGTATGGATGAAGGCCGCGTCCGCCCGCTCGTCGCCCAGCTTGCTGCGCAGCCGGTTGATGTGGCTGTTGACCGTGTGGTCGTAGCCGTCATGACCGAGGCCCCAGACGTCGGCGAGCAGCTCGGTGCGGGTGAACACGCGGCCGGGGTGCTGCACGAAGTGCCACAGCAGGTCGAACTCGCGCGGCGTGAGGACGAGCTCGGCGCCGAGCAGCCAGACCCGACGCTGCGTCCGGTCGACGACCAGGGGGCCCTGTTCGATACGCACCGGGGCCTGTGCCATCGCGTCCGCCGTGCGCGCCGCGGTGACTGCAGCGCGGCGCAGCAAGGCCTTCACGCGTGCCTGCAGTTCCAGCACGCTGAAGGGCTTGGTCAGGTAGTCGTCGGCACCCAGCTCGAGGCCGAGCACGCGATCGAGTTCGCCGCTGCGTGCGGTCAGCATCAGGATCGGCACGTCGGCGGTTCGCGCGCGCACTTCCCGACAGAGATCCAGCCCGTTCAGCCCCGGCAGGCGGATGTCGAGCACGATGGCGTCCCACGGCTGCTGCAAGGCCAGAACCAGGCCGCTCGGGCCGTCGCTGGCCAGGGTGACCCGAGCCGGCAGGTCCGTCAGGTGCAGTGCGATGAGTTCGGCGATGTCGCGCTCGTCCTCGATCACCAGGATGCAGCGCTCGGCCCGTCCGATCATGTCTGCGACCGGTCGGTGGGACGTCCGCGGCTGCGTGGGGAGGGGCATGTGACGGGCTCCAGGCCGCGGCGCTTCAGTTCGTGATCGATGCGGGCCAGATCGGCGAGCCAGTCCAGGCGGGCCGTGCTGAGCACTTCGATCCGACGGTCGCCGAGCGCCGCCGCGGGGCAGGGCTGCGCTGCGATCCGGCGGTCGCGCGCGCGCAGCACCCGGTCGATCACGGGTTCGTACAGCCGCACGAACGCGGTGACCCACGCGCTGGAGTCGACATGGCCGGCGATTCCTTTCAGCTCGAAGCGCCGAACCATTCCGAGCGTGGTGTCGGCGTCGAACCAGTGACCGTCGGCGACCCAATGGTTGACGCTGAAGAGGCTCACCGGCAGGCCCCGGGCGTCCAGGCCGATGGCGATCAGATGGCTCGGCGCAGTGCGTGCCCAATCGCCCCGGCCGCGGCGGCCGGGCGTGCCGAGGCGGCGGCGCCGGCCGGTGCGCGTGGCATGCCAGAACAGGTGCAGGTGGCCGTGCTCGGCGTCGGCCGCGCGATGGCTGTGATAGAAGCACTGCGAGCCGCGGCGGCGATCCACCACGCCGCCTTCCGGGTAGTGTTCGAGCGCGACCACGTCCGCGCCCGCCACCCAGCTCTGGATGAGCGACCCGTGCTGCCGGATCGCGCGGCTGAAGCTGTCCAGACTGTCCTGCGCCGCCCGATGGGTGCGCAGCAGTTCGGCGTCGCTCAGGCCGCGCAGCGGCAATCGCATGGGTGGGTGGCCGCGCGTTCGTTCGGACGACTACTTCCGGGCGCCGCAGGCGCCGCACTTCTTCGCCGCGCACGCCCCGCATTTCTTGGCCGCGCAGGCGCCGCATTTCTTCTTGGCCGCGCACGCCGCGCATTTCCGGCTGCTGCAGGCGCTCGCGGTGGTGCTGCAGCGCGCGCGGCAGGCGGCGCCGGCGCAGCCGACCAGGGCGGCGGCGGTCACGACGGCGGTGGCGAGGGTACGTGACAGGTCGAGGGCCAACGAGCTCATGGGTGACTCCAGGGGTGGGTGAAGCGGGAGGGTCGGCTGCGGATGCAGCCGGGGTCGATCACCGGGACTTCAGCGAAGCCCAGTTCCGATTCGCGCGATCGATGAACCCCGGGATGTCCGCCTGCCAGCGCGTCTGCACGGCGGGACTGAGGTTCAGATACAGCTTGCCGTCGACGATGCGGAAGGCCGTCGGGTCGATGTCGGGCGTGTAGCCCTGGGCGACACCGAAGGCGCAGTAGCCGCCGTACTGCGGCTCGTACCGGGCGGGGTCGGCCTTGAACAGCCGCTGGTTCGCCTCGGTGGCGAACCAGTAGGTGGCCGTGCCCGCAGTGGCACTGAACTCGGCCCTGCCCATGACCGCCTTGCCTTCGGCGAAGTAGGCCACCGGATCGTGGCCATGGATCGCGACACCGCGGGCGTCGAGATTGACCGGTCCTGCGGCCGATGCGGCGAGGGGGGTCAGGGAGGCGACGAGTGCGAGCGACAGCTGGCGCCGAAGGAGGTTCATGGTCTGTTCCGTGGCTGCGAGCACCCAGTGTCAGGCGGGCGCCGGCGCAAGTCCTCACGGAGACATCACGCAGTCCTCAGCGATTCGATGCGCCGACCGGGACGCGTGGAGACGCCCGGGGCGATCGGCGACAGCGTCATCGCGGTCCCGCATCCGACGACAGTCGGGTTCGTGCCGACGCAGCCCGGTGCCCCGGGTGCACCGCTCAGAGGTCCGCGTCCTTCAGCAGCAGCGTCGCCGCGATCAGGCGCTGCGAAACGATGCGCGCGAGCGCGCGGTGCAGCGTCGCGGCCTGCTCGGGTGCCTCGCGCTCGAGCCGTGCCAGCGCCTCGGTACCCAGCACGAGGACCGTGCTGTCCCGCGTGGCCGTCACCGATGCGCTGCGCTCGCGCCCCGAGTAGAAGCCCACCTCGCCGAGCAGCGTGCCCGGCAGCAGCCGGTTGAGCGTCGCGTCGCCGCCGGTGACCTTCGCGACCGACACCGCGAGCTGCCCGTCGAGCAGCACCATGATGCTGTCGGAGGGCTCGCCTTCGCGCATCACCACCCGACCCGCGGGGAAGTCGCGCCGCTCGCCGTGCCGTCGCAGGATGTCGAGGACGTCGCCCTCGGTGTCGTGCGGCGTCACCGTCGCCGATGCGGCCTGCGCCAGATGCCGGTCCTCGAACTCGGCCAGCGCGAGGTCGAGGTCCGCGACGACCCGCAGGCCGGCCGCGCGCAGGTCCGCGAGCTGGCGCTCGAACTGTCGCTGCAGCGGCGCCGACAGTCCGGTGAGGATCAGCTCCACTGACTGCTCCGCGCAGCGCTGCACCAGCGTCTCGAACGCCTCCCAGGCCGACAGGTCGAGCCCGACGATGCGCCTGACGTCGAGGATGACCACCCGGGGCGGCGTGCCGCTCTCCAGGCTCTCCTTGAGCCGCTCGAGCAGGCGTCGCGTGGTGCCGAAGAAGAGGAAGCCCGTCAGCGCGTAGATGTGGATCCGGTCGCCCTGGCCGCTGAGCACCGCGCGCTCCCGAGGGCTGCGCTCGACCCGGGCCTTCAGGTGCGCGGCCGTGGTGAAGAGCCGCACCACGTCGATCCGCGCATAGACGATCACGAACAGCAGGCAGGCGGTCACCAGGCCGAGGGCGAGTGCCGGCAGCACGCCCACCGTCACCGCGACCAGCGGGACCGCCAGCACCAGCGCCTGGTCGCGGCGGGGGATGCGGCGGCCGTAGTCCCAGAACGCGGTCAGCAGCAGGTCGAAGCCGAGGTACCAGAGCACCCCGGCCACCAGGCCGCGTGGCAGGTCCGACAGGAACGCGGCACCGAAGAGCAGGGTGAGCGCGCACAGGCCCGCGACCGACAGCCCCGCCACGACGTCGGCGATGCCGACCCGCCGGGCCAGGCCCGTCATCGCGACCCCGTGATAGCCCGGCAGCCCGCCGACCAGCCCGGCCGCCGCGTTGGCGACGCCCAGCGTCCGGAGCGTGCCGTCGAGGTCGGTCTCACGCCCGTTGAGCAGCTCCACGCTGACGACGTTGAGCAGCGCGCCCAGCAGGCACAGCCCGACGACCGCCGCGATCATCGGCAGGGTGGACACGAGCGCCCGCCACTGCACGTCGCCGAACGACAGGACTTCGGCGCCCTGCAGCAGCGAGCCGTCGGGGAACGGACCCAGCAGCCAGCCGAGGCCGCGCGCCGCGTCGAGGTCGACGCCGAGGGCCGCGAGGACGACGTAGAACGCCGCCGCCGCCAGCGCGAAGGAGAGCGGCACCAGGAACCCGCCGCGCGAGCGCCGCACGGCGATCGCCAGCGCGAGCCCGAGCCCGAGCCAGGGCAGCCACTGTGGCCAGAGCGAGGCGATGGTCGCGGGCGTCGCCGGGGCGGCGTCGGCCACCACGATCGAGAAGGCCTCGCGGACCAGCAGCAGGCCGCTGGCCGCCAGGAAGCCGGCGGTGACCTGCCGCGGCAGGTAGCGGATGAAGAAGGCGAGCTTCAGGTACCCGACGGCATAGGCCGCCGCGCCTGCGAGCACCGTCGAGAGCGCGACCATCGCCACCACGGTGGCGAACGAGCGGTCCGGGGTCAGCCCCTCGCCCGCGATCAGCGCACCCGCCGCGGTCGCCAGCAGCACCGCCGTGACGTCCTGCGGCTGGACCACGACCGCGCGGCAGTTCGCCGAGATCACGGCGACGACCGACATCAGCAGGGCACCGAACAGCACCATGCCGATGCCCAGACCGAGGAAGGGCGTGAGCGCGCCCGAGAAGATCAGGGTGGCCTTGGACACGGAGAAGACGACCACCATCGTCCCGATCATCAGCCCCGCCAGCAGCGACCTTATTCCTAAGGCCAGTCGGCCGACAGCACCCTGCAAGAACGTCGCTCCCCGATCGGTGGTCCGCGCTCCGGGCGCGAAAGTGGCGGAACGGTATCACAGGGGTCACGGCGCCGAGCGCCGCCCCGATCACTTTGCTGGGCGAGCCCGGCCGGGATCGGGAGGCGGGTGTCCGGGGCAAGGCCCGTGACGGATCGGCAGCCCGATGCTGGCAGGATGTGGCGATCCACCGGACGGCGGACCGCAGCCGGCGCATCGACCTGTCCCTGGCCCCCGACCCCGACCTCATGCCCGACCTCGTCCTCGACCACGTCTTCATCTGCTGCGACGCCGGCGCACCCGAAGCCGAGGCGCTGCGGGCACTCGGTCTCGTCGAGGGATCGGGCAATGTCCATCCCGGGCAGGGGACCGCGAACCGCCGCTTCTTCTTCGACGGCGGCTTCCTCGAGCTGCTCTGGGTCGCCGACCCCGAGGAGGCCCGATCGGACCCGGCCGCGACGACCCGGCTGTGGCCGCGATGGTCGGGGCGA
>CAIUGQ010000668.1 GCA_903898725.1 uncultured Burkholderiales bacterium
CGGGCGGTGCGTCGCCTTGATCAGCTGGCGCGTCTCGTAGACGTAGAACTCCATCCGGTCGATCTCGCGCAGCAGGTCGTTCGGGAACTCGATGTCCGCCTTGTCGATCTCGTCGATCAGCAGGACCACCGGCCGATCGGCCTCGAAGGCCTGCCACAGCACGCCCTTGACGATGTAGTTGTGGATGTCCTTGACGCGCTCGTCGCCGAGCTGCGAGTCGCGCAGCCGCGAGACCGCGTCGTACTCGTACAGGCCCTGCTGGGCCTTGGTCGTCGACTTGATGTGCCACTGCAGCAGCGGCATGTCGAGGCCCTGCGCGACTTCCTCGGCCAGCATGGTCTTGCCGGTGCCGGGCTCGCCCTTGATCAGCAGCGGACGCTGCAGCGTGATCGCCGCATTGACCGCGAGCTTGAGGTCGTCGGTGGCGACGTACGTGGAGGTGCCTTCGAATCGCATGAATGGGGTCCGCCCGCGGTGGAAAGTCGCGGCCCGGGCCGCCCGCGGGGCAGGGCGGCGGGCCGCTGCCCGACGCGGCCGAGTATACGGAAAAGCGCCCCCTCGGGTAGAATGCTGCGTTTGCCCCGGGCCCGGTGCAGGCCCGGCATGCGTTCCGAACGAAGACATATACGCCCATCCAATGACGAGAACACGCTCCCCCGGTCCGCGCGCCCACAGCCCGATCTCGGCCTCCGTCCGCGTCCTGCTGCTTGCCAGCGCCCTCGCCTCCGGTTCGGCGTTCGCGCAGGGTGCCGCCCCTGCGGGCAATGCCGAGGCCGCTCGCGCCAAGGCCTCGATGTGCATCGGATGCCACGAGATCCCCGGCTACAAGGCGTCGTTCCCGAACGTGTATTCGGTGCCGATGATCACCGGCCAGAGCGCCAAGTACATCGAGGCCTCGCTGGTCGCCTATCGCAAGGGCGACCGCAGCCACCCGACCATGCGGGCCATCGCCGGCAGCCTGACCGACCAGGACATCGCGGATCTCGCCGCGCTGTACGGCAGCAAGTGACCCGCCCGAGCCACGCGATGAAGCCTTCGAAGATGCACTCGTTCCTCCGTCACGCAACGGTCTGCGCAGCCCTGTCCAGCATCGGATTCGCCGCACAGGCCGCCGACCTGGCCGCCGGCAAGGCCAAGGCCGAGACCGTCTGCGCCGCCTGCCACGGCAAGGACGGCAACACGCCGATCGACCCGTCCTATCCGAAGCTCGCGGGTCAGTACCGCGACTTCCTCGAACGTGCGCTGCTCGACTACAAGAGCGGTGCCCGCAAGAACGCCATCATGGCGGGTCAGGTGCAGCCGCTGTCGCGAGCCGACATCGAGAACCTCGCCGCCTACTACGCGAGCCTCCCGGGCTCGCTGCGCGTCAAGCGTTGAGCCGCGCCGGCGCCGCACCGGCCGCGTCGCCCGAGGGCACGCGGCGGGTCGCGGGCGCCGGGCCCCATCCGGGCGTTCCCTCGGACGCGCGCGTCGTCGCCGAGGTCGGGCTCGCCCACGCGGTCTCGCACTTCCATCAGCTCGCGCTGGTGCCGCTGTTCCCCGCACTGCGCGACGCGTTCGCGATGTCCTGGTCGCAGCTCGGACTGCTGATGACGGTGTTCTATGCCGTGTCCTGCGTCGGGCAGGCGGCATCGGGCTTCGTCGTCGACGCGCACGGTGCGCGTCGCGCGCTTGCGGTCGCGTTCGCGCTGCTCGCGGCGGGTCTGCTGGTTGCGGCAGCGGCGAGCGCACCGGCGATGCTCTTCGTCGCGGTCGCGCTGATGGCGCTGGGCAATGCGGTCTTCCATCCGGCCGATTTCGCCACGCTGAACCGGCGCGTCTCGCCCGCGCGGCTCGGCCACGCGTTCTCGCTGCACGCGGTCTCGGGCAACGTGGGCTACGCGCTCGCCCCGGTGCTGATGACC
>CAIUGQ010000669.1 GCA_903898725.1 uncultured Burkholderiales bacterium
CCACGCCGAGGGGCAAGCGGCGGGGGGCCGCCCACCCCGCCCGATCGCCCATCGGGACCGGTCGTGTCGCCCCGTGGGGCAGGCGCGCCCGCGCGCTCAGGGGCGGGCCGAACGCTCCGCGCGCAGCCGCGCCAGGATGCGCAGCGTGAAGCCGTCGTCGGGCGCCTCGACGCCGCCGACGGCGTCCTTGATGAGCTGCATCACGGTGAGCCGGTCGCGAAGCTCGGCCGAGCCCGGCGCATCGTGCTGAAGCGCGACGAGCAGGGCTGCGACGCGCTCCGGGGGCAGTTCGTCGTCCAGGAAGGCGGACAGGATCTCGTCGTTCATTGCGTGCGGTCGGTCGCTCACCAGCGGCGCGAGCGGGTCGGTTGGAGCATCGGGCGGATCGCGGCAGCGATCGCGTCGCGGCCCCGGAAGATCAGGCTTTTGACGGTATTGACCGGCAGGCCCATGGTCGCGGCGATCGACCGGTAGTCGAGCCCCTCGATCTCGCGCATCAGGATGGCGTCGCGCTGGCGCTCGGGCAGCGCGGCCACCGCCCGACGCAGCGCCTCGAACAGCTGGCGCGCGGCGAGCTCGTCCTCGACGCTGCCGTGCGAGGCATGCTGCTCGAACGCGAGCAGGGTCGCGTCCGAGTCGGGATCGGCGGGCCGGTCGTCGAGGCGGTTCTGCCCGCTGCGCAGGTAGCTGCTGGCGACGTTTCGGCTGATGGTGCGCAGCCACGGCCAGAACCGGTCGCGGTCCTGCAGGTCGGGCAGGCCGTCGTAGGCGCGCATGAACGCGTCCTGGGTCAGCTCCTCGACGATCGCGGCGTCGTGGACGACCCGGCGGATCTCCGCGGCGGCCCGGCGCTGGTACTTGACCACCAGCAACTCGAAGGCGATCGCCTCGCCCGCGCAGGCCCGTGCGACCAGCTCGCCGTCGACGGACGCCGGCGGCGCGGTGCGCGGCGCATCGGCGTCGCCGGGCGGGGCGGCGGGAGGCGCGGGGTTCAAGGTCTCGACTCGCATGACGAGGGGAAAGACGCCCGCCCGCTCGCGAAGTTGCACGCGGCCCGCGCAACTTCGGGCCGAACGGCGCGTCTCGACTCCCGTACGGTCATTCCACCGTGCGTCACGCTGCCCCTGCGGCGAAGGAGTCGGCGATGGGTGTTCCCTGGCACATCGAGCTCAATCCGGACGTGACCGTGATGACCGACGGCACCTCGTGCGTCATCGGTGGCGTCGTCTCGCTGTCGTTCGAGCTTCACGAGGTCGAGTTCGTCTGGTCGGAGGAACCGGACCTGTCGATCGACCCGACCGGCCTGCTCAAGCTCAGCCTGCGCAACCGGCCGGGCACGCTGGCGGCGATCCGGCTGCGCCGCGGCGAGGCCGAACGCATCCGCACGATGCTGGAGACGGGCGGCTCGCGGCCTCATTGACGTCGTCGCTGCGGGCGGCTCAGGGCACCGAGGCGGCGCAGCCGTCCATCGGGACGATCGCGCCCGACACGTAGCTGGCCGCATCCGAGGCCAGGAAGAGCGCGACGGCCGCGACCTCCTCGGGCTCGCCCATGCGTCCCATCGGGATGCGGGCGAGCTCGTCGGCCAGCGCCTCGTCACGGCTGCGACCACTCGCACGGGCGGTGACCGCCAGCCCTTCCTCGACGCGGTCGGTGCGCGTGAGGCCGGGGTTGATGCCGTTGACCCGCACCCCCTTGCCCGCATAGGCCCGCGCGAATCCGACCGTCGCGAGCATCAGCGCGGCATTGGCCGAGCCGCCGGGGATGTGCATCGGCGAGGCCACCCGGCCGCCCTGCCCGATCACGTTGACCACCGCACCGCGGCCGCGCTCGGCCATCGCGCGCACGACCGGCTCGAGCACGTGCATGGTGCTGAAGTACTTCGCGTCCATGCCCTGATGGAACGCGGCCGCGCCGAGCTCGGCGGGCGCGAAGCGCTTCGCGGCGCCGGCGGAGTTCAGCAGCACGTCGATCGGACCGACCTCGGCCTCGACGCGCGCGACCATGGCCGCGGCCTGGGCCGCATCGGACAGGTCGGCCGCCATCACCCGGATCGCGATCCCGTCGGCCGCGAGGGCTGCGCGCGCGGCCTCGAGCCGCACCGGGTCGCGGGCGACGCAGACCACGGTCGCGCCCGCCTGCGCGAACGCCCGTGCGCAGGCCAGTCCGATCCCCTTGCTGGCACCGGTCACCAGCGCGATCCGCCCCTTCAGCTCGATCTGCACGTTCCGCTCTCCTCGTCCGCGATGGCGCCCGATGCGCTCCCCGCAGGCAGTGTGCCATCCGCGCCTCCGACCCCGCGGGCATCGCGGTGACCCGGTGCCCGCGGATCGGAACGGCCGGCGCGCGCGATGCGGCGGGAAGCGGGCGCGGCTGGCACAATCGGATGAGGGGAGGGACACCGTGGCGCCGCTCGAAGGCATCCGCGTGATCGACATGACCGGCATCGTCTTCGGGCCGGTGGCGACGCAGGCGCTCGCCGACTGGGGCGCCGACGTGATCAAGGTCGAGCCGCCGGAGGGCGACACGCTGCGTCACGCGGGCGTCGCCCGCCATCGCGGCATGGGCGCGATCTTCCTGAACCTGAACCGCGGCAAGCGCTCGGTCGCGCTCGACCTCGGCCAGCCCGCGGGCCGCGACGCGATGCGCCGCCTGCTCGCCGGTGCGGACCTCTTCGTGCACAACGTGCGGCGCGGCCCGATCGCCCGGCTCGGCCTGGCGCCGGCCGATGTGCTCGCGATCAACCCCTCGATCGTCTACTGCACCGCCAGCGGCTTCCACGAGGGCTCGCCGCTCGCGCACGCGCCCGCGATCGACGACTCGATCCAGGTCGCCGCGGGGCTGGCCGCGCTGAACGCCGATGCCGACGGCGCGCCGCGCTTCGTGCCCTCGCTGATCGCCGACAAGACCGCCGGACTCGCGCTCGCCGGCGCGATGCTCGCCGCGCTGGTGCGGCGGCTGCGCACCGGCCAGGGCGGCGTGGTCGACGTGCCGATGTACGACACGCTGGCCGGCTTCGTGCTGCTCGAGCACCTGCAGGGCCACACCTTCGAGCCGTCCACCGGACCCGCCGGGTACCGGCGCGTGACCGCCGAGGGCCGGCGCCTGTACCGGGCCGCCGACGGCTGGCTCACGATGACCCCGTACACGCAGCCGCAGTGGAAGGCCTTCTTCGCCGCGGTCGGCGATCCGGCGATGGCCGACGATCCGCGGGTGGTCGACCCGGTCGAGCGCAACCGCCACATCCAGTGGCTCTACGAGCGCGTCGGCGAGGCCGCGGCCACCCGCAGCGTCGACGACTGGCTGGCACTGTGCCGCGAGCAGGGCATCCCGGCGTTCCGGGTCGCGAGCATCGAGGAGGTCGCCGCCGACCCGATGCTCGAGGCCAGCGGCGCGATCGCGCGCGTCACGCATCCGACCGAGGGCGCCCTGCGGATGCTCGCCTCGCCGGGCTTCCTCGACGGTGCGCCGGCCCGCGCCGCGGGCCCCGCGCCCAGGCTCGGCGAGCACACCGTCGAGGTGCTGCGCGAGGCGGGGCTCGACGAGGCCGCGATCGCGGCGTTGGTCGCGAGCGGGGCAGCGGTCGCAAGCGGGGCGGCGGTCGCGGCGGATGGCAGCAGCGGCAGCGGCAGCGGCAGCAGCAGTGGTAGTGGCACGGGCGCCGGCACCGGCTGAGCCAACCGCGGCACAGCACCGCGACGACACGAGACGATACCGAGGAGACCCCCGATGAGCAGCACCGATACCGCCGCGCCGACCGCCCCCGAGCTGCGCCGCGAGCGCCGCGGCCACGCGCTGTGGCTGACCATCGACCGCCCGGCGCGACGCAACGCGATCTCGCCGGCCGTGCTCGCGGGCCTGTCGGCCGGCCTCGCCGAGGCCGCCGCCGACGACGCGATCCGCGTGGTGGTGATCACCGGCGCGGGCGAGCAGGCGTTCTGCGCGGGCGCCGACCTGTCGAAGCATTCCGGCTCCTTCCAGTTCGATCCGTCGCGCCCGCACCTCGAGTACGCCGACCTGCTGCGCCAGGCCTGGGCCTGCCCGGTGCCGATGGTCGCGCGCATCAACGGCCACTGTCTGGCGGGCGGCATGGGCCTGTTCGGCATGTGCGACGTCGCGGTCGCCGCCGACCATGCGAGCTTCGGGCTGCCCGAGGTGAAGATCGGCGTGTTCCCGGCGCAGGTGCTGTCGGTGCTGCAGCACCTGATCGGACCGCGCTGGCTCGCCGAACTGTGCCTGACCGGCGAGCCGATCGACGCGCATCGGGCCGAGCGCATCGGGCTGGTGAACCACGTGGTGCCGGCGGCCGAGCTCGATGCGAAGACCGAGTGGCTGGTCGCGCGCATCGCCGACAAGTCGCCGACCGCGAACCGGCGCGGCAAGGCGATGATGCGCGCCGCCTTCGACATGAGCTTCGAGCAGGCGATCTCGTACCTCGAGTCGCAGATCATGACGCTCGCGCTGACCGAGGACGCGCGCGAAGGCCGCGCGGCCTTCGTCGAGAAGCGCGCGCCGAACTGGACCGGCAAGTAAGCCCATCGGGAGACACGCCATGGATCGCCGCAGCTTCACGCTCGCCGCCCTCGCCGCCACCGCCCTGCCCGCCCGCGCACAGGAGGCGTGGCCCGCGCGGCCGGTGAAGATCATCGTCTCCTTCGCGCCGGGCAGCGGCAACGACATCATCGCGCGCCAGCTCGCGCCGAAGCTCGGCGAGGCGCTCGGCCAGACGTTCATCGTCGAGAACCGCGCCGGCGGCGGCGGACTGATCGGCACCGAGGCGGTGGTGCGCGCCGCCCCCGACGGCTACACCATCGGCCTGGGCACGAGCTCGCAGCTGGTGATGAACCCGGCGCTGATCGCGAAGCTGCCCTTCGACATCGAGCGCGACCTCGCGATGATCGGCCTGGTCTCGCGCACGCAGATGGTCCTGGCCGCGCGCCGCGACGGTCCGGCCGACCTGCGCGCGCTGGTGGCCCGCGCCAAGGCCGCGCCCGGCAAGCTCACCTACGGCTCGGGCGGCAACGGCTCGATCAGCCACATCGTCGGCGAGAGCTTCGCGCGCAGCGCCGGCGTCGAGCTGCTGCACGTGCCGTACAAGGGCAACGGGCCGGCGATGCAGGACCTGGCCGGCGGCCAGATCGACCTGGTCTGGGACGGCTTCTCGAGCGCCGCGCCGATGATGAAGGCCGGGCAGATCCGCATCCTCGCGGTCAGCGGCGAGCGTCGCAACCCGCTGTATCCCGACGTGCCGACCTTCGCCGAGGGCGGCGTGCCCGACTACGAGGCCTACACCTGGAACTGCCTGATGGCGCCGCGCGGCGTGCCGCGACCGATCGTCGAGCGGCTCAACCGCGAGCTCAACCGGGCGCTCGAGCACCCCGAGATCCGCCAGCGCTTCGACACCTACGGCGCCGAGAACCTGGTCGGCTCGACGCCCGAGGCAGCCGACGCGTTCGGCGCCGCGCAGCGTGCGCGCTGGGTGCCGGCGGTGCGCGCGATGGGCATCCGGACCGACTGACGCCGACCCGCATCGCCAAAGCCGCATCGCCGAACCCGATCGCCGAACCCGAACCCGATCGCCGAACCCGATCGCCGAGCGCGATCGTCGATCACGACCCGCACGGGCAGATGCCCGGGGAGCCTCGCCCGCATGGACACCCAGACCCCCTTCGACGGCCCGGCCCTCGCCGCCGAGCTCGAGCGCCTGCTGAAGCTGCGCGCGATACCGATCGCGATGAAGCGCTTCACGGACGCCGCGGCCATGGAGGCGATCCCGAAGATCCGCCGGCCGAAGTCGATCCACACCACCGACCAGATCGTCGCGCAGGCCGCGCGCCTGGGCTGGACCGTCGGCATCACCGGCGAGGACCTCGTCGGCGCGCAGTGCCGCGCGGTGGTCGGCCTCGGCCCCGCCGACGACGAGTGGAAGTCGGGCAAGTCGATGGTCGGCGTCTGGTACGCCACGCCCGAGGACGCGCACGCGCACCAGTCGGCGATGCACATCCCGGGGCGCGCCGCCGCGCTCGCGGTCTCGCCGCTCGCCTCGGGCCGGCTCGATCCGCCGGACATCGCGATGTTCTACGCGACGCCGGGCGCGATGATCTACTTCGTCAACGGCCTGCAGTGGAGCGGCTACAAGCGCTTCGACTGGAGCATCGTCGGCGAGTCCTCGTGCGCCGACTCCTGGGGGCGCGCGCTCGCCACCGGCACGCCCAGCCTGTCGATCCCGTGCTTCGCCGAGCGGCGCTACGGCGGCGTGCTCGACGACGAGATGCTGATGGCGCTGCCGCCGTCCTACCTGCCGAAGGCGATCGCCGGCATGCACGCGCTCGCGAAGAACGGCTTCCGCTACCCGTTCCCGCAGTACGGCATCCAGCAGGACGTGCGCGACGGGATGGCCGCAAGTTACCCTTCGAGAAAGGAGACGACATGACCGAGCACGACCGCTTCCGCGCCGCCCGCGACCTGCTGCTCGCGCGCCGCACCGACCTCGATGCCGCCCGCGCCGCGTTCGCGTGGCCCGCGCTCGAGCGCTTCAACTGGGCGACCGACTGGTTCGACGCGGTCGCGGCCGGCAACGACGCGCCGGCGCTGCACATCGTCGAGGAGTCCGGCACCGAGGCGAAGCTGAGCTACGCCGAGCTGTCCCGCCGCTCCACCCAGGTCGCGAATTTCCTGTCGGGCCTCGGCGCGAAGCCGGGCGACCGGATGCTGCTGATGCTGGGCAACGAGGTGCCGCTGTGGGAGACCATGCTCGCGGCGATCAAGCTCGGCGTGGTCGTCATCCCGGCGACGCTGCTGCTCTCGGGCCCCGACCTCGCCGACCGCCTCGCGCGCGGCCGCGTGCGCTGGATCCTCACCAACGCGACCGGCGCGGCCCGCGTGGCCGAGACGCCCGCCGACGCGCTCGTCGGCGTCGGCCGCATCCTCGCCGGCGGTGGCGGCACTGCCGCTACGGGGCGCGACGCGGCGGGCAAGCCGCCTGCGGGCTGGATCGACTACCGCGATTCGGAACAGGCCGCGACGGTGCTCGCTGCGGCCCCCGCGCTCGGCGTGGACGAGCCGCTGCTCGAGTACTTCACCTCGGGCACCACCTCCAAGCCCAAGCTCGTGCGCCATTCGCGCCAGAGCTATCCGGCCGGCCACCTGAGCACGATGTACTGGCTCGGCCTGCAGCCGGGCGACGTGCACTGGACGATCAGCTCGCCGGGCTGGGCCAAGCACGCCTGGAGCTGCTTCTTCGCGCCGTTCAACGCGCAGGCCTGCGTGTTCATCTACAACTACGCGCGCTTCAGCGGCCCGGCGGTGCTCGACACCGTGGTGAAGCACGGCGTGAAGACGCTGTGCGCGCCGCCCACCGTCTGGCGCATGCTCATCCAGGAGAAACTCGGCGACTGGAAGACCTCGCTGCGCGAGGCGATCTCGGCCGGCGAGCCGCTGAACCCCGAGGTCATCGAGCAGGTGAAGGCCGCCTGGGGCCTCGAGATCCGCGACGGCTTCGGCCAGACCGAGACCACCGCGATGGTCGGCAACCCGCCGGGCCTGGCGGTCAAGCCCGGTTCGATGGGCAAGCCGCTGCCCGGCTATCCGGTGGTGCTGCTCGACCCGGACGGCAAGCCGGGCGACGAGGGCGAGATCTGCATCGACCTGTCGCGCAGGCCGATCTCGCTGATGCAGGGCTACGCCGACGACGTCGAGAAGACCGCCGAGGCGATGCGCGACGGCTTCTATCACACCGGCGATGTCGGCTCGCGCGATGCCGAGGGCTACATCACCTACGTCGGCCGCGCCGACGACGTGTTCAAGGCCTCGGGCTACCGGATCAGCCCCTTCGAGCTCGAGAGCGCGCTGATCGAGCACCCGGCGGTGGCCGAGGCCGCGGTCGTGCCCTCGCCCGACCCGGTGCGCGGCTTCGTGCCCAAGGCCTACGTGATCCTGGCCCCCGGCCACGAGGCGAATGCCGAGACCGCGCGTGCGATCTTCGGCTTCCTGCGCGGACGCGTGTCGGCCTACAAGATGATTCGCCGCATCGAGTTCTCCGACCTGCCCAAGACCATCAGCGGCAAGATCCGCCGCGTGGAGCTGCGCGGCCAGGAGAAGGGGCGGCCCGACGCGGGCGCGCGCAATGCGCACGAGCACCTCGAGGAGCAGTCGCGCTGAGCGCGCGGCCAGGATGCAGCCCAGGATGACGACCATGA
>CAIUGQ010000670.1 GCA_903898725.1 uncultured Burkholderiales bacterium
CGGGGTCCGCGTCGGCCCCGGATGCGGCGGCGGGCGCATCGCTGGGCAGCGCCCGCTTCGGCGACTTCGCGGCCCTGCGGCTGCATGCGCTGCTGCGGCGCGTGCGCCGTCGCGCCGGGCAGGCACGGGATGCCGAGGGCTGGCATCGGACCCGCCTGGCGGTCAAGACGCTGCGCTATTCGCTCGAGTTCGCGGCCGAGGCGCTGCCGCGCGGCACCGAGGTCGCGCGCGCCCAGACCATCCTGGCCCGCTGGCAGGAACGGCTCGGTGCCGGCCAGGACCTCGCGTCGGCGCGCGAGGTGGCGGCCGACGCGATGTCGCGGCCGGGGGTTCCCGACGGGGCGGCGGTCCGCGCACTCGCCCTGATCGACGGCTGGCGCGCCTTCGCGCCGACGGACGACGAAGAGCCGCGTCGCGACGCCCGCCGGGCGCTGCGCGGACTCGGCGATGCCCTGCGCGCCGCCGAACCGCGTGGCACGCGCAAGGCGGGCTCGGACTCGGCGGCTCGCCAGGCGGGCGACACCGCCAGCGACACCGCCAGTGACAGCGCCGGCCCCCAGGCCGGCCGCATGTCCGAGGACAGCCCGGGCACCCCCCCGGGCGACCCGCCCGCAAAGCCGCCCCTCGACCCCGTGCAATAATCGGCCGCCATCCGGCCCACGCCTACGGAGACCCGCCCCCGATGAAGATCCTCGTCGCGATCGACGGCTCGAAGAACTCGCTGCGCGCGCTCAAGCACGCGATCAAGCTCGCCGGCAAGCTCTCCGAACCCACCCAGCTGCTGCTGGTCAACGCCCACGACGACATCGCGCTGCGGGGCGCCAGTCAGTTCGTCGGCAAGGACGCCGTCCGAAGCTACCTCGACGACCTCGCGAGCGCCGAGCTCGAAGGCGCGATCGCGGCCGCCCAGAAGTCGAAGGTGCCGTTCGAGACCCGGGCGCTGCGCGGCCAGGTCGCGCAGACGATCGCGAAGGCCGCCGAGACCGAGGGCTGCGACCTGATCGTGCTCGGCTCGAAAGGCCGCACCGCACTCAAGGACCTGCTGATCGGCTCGGTCGCGCAGCGCGTGGCCTCGCTCGCCGACATGCCGGTGACCCTGGTCAAGTGACGGCGGCGGCGCACGCCGCCCTGGGAGTGATCGATGCGACTGCTGCTTGGATGGGCGATCAATGCCGGGGTGCTGCTCCTGCTCCCCTACGTGCTGCCCGCGGTGCAGGTCAGCGGCTTCGGGACCGCGCTGCTGGTGGCGCTGGTGCTCGGCCTGCTGAACGCGATCGTGCGCCCGATCCTGGTCGTGCTGACGCTGCCGATCACCGTCCTGACGCTCGGACTGTTCCTCTTCGTCATCAACGGGCTGATGTTCTGGCTGGTCGCACGGATGTTCGACGGCTTCACGGTCACCAGCTTCTGGTGGGCCGTGCTCGCCGCGCTCATCTACAGCGTGATCAGCTCGTTCGTGTCGTCGGTGCTGCTGCGCAAGGACGCCTGACTCAGCGGATGGTGGCGAACACGTCGTCGGCCTCGGCGAGCAGCCGCTCGCGCACGTAGAGGCTGAGCGACAGTCGCAGCGTCGGGTCCATGTCGACGAACTGCAGCCCGAGCAGGGTCGCCTCGACATCCATCCTCGGGTCCTGCGCCGATGACCGGATGGCCCCCCGCACCTGCACCGTGACCGGCTCGCCGAAGACCTGGATCCGCACCGACATGTCGACCGCCTCGATGCCTGCGGGCAGAGGGCGTTCGATGGCGACCTGCGCACCCTGCTCGCTCATGTCGCCGGTGAAGCCCGCCCGCAGCGCGTTTTCGGTGGTGCCGTAGCGCAGCGAGCACGGCAGCGTGACCAGCGCCCGCCGCACGCGGCGGACCGTCTCGCGCCGACGCAACTCGGGCGCGGCCAGCGACAGCTCCAGGCCCGGCGCCTCGCCGAGCACCACGCGCAGCACGGTACTGTCGAAGGCGCTGATCACCGCGCCGTCGAAGGTCGAGACGTGGAAGGCATCGCCCTCCTTGACGAACACCAGGCGACCGTCGTCGGCCGGGTGGGTCACGAGGAACCGGTTGCGGCTGATCAGACCGACGAGGCGGACATCCCAGCGCCGGTCACCGGAGGCGATGCGCAGGACTGGCCGGCGGTCGTTGATCGGCTGGCGCTTCCAGGCGAAGACGGACTTGCGTGCAGGTGTTTGCATCGGCTCGATGTTTGTCCGAATGATACGTGCAAGAGTTCACGCCCGTCCGGCGACGAACGGCGGAGAATCGAACTCAGACGGCGGCCGCGGGCCGACGAACGGAGAGCGAGATGATCAAGTTCAACGCTGCACCCGAGTTCGACTTCGACGAATGGGCGACGCTGCACCAGCGCGACCCGGAGGCCTTCGAAGCCCGTCGCCGCGCACTGCTGGCGATCGAGGTGGCGCGCGGCGGCGACCACGCGTCGGCCGCCAAGGCGATGCTCGAGCGGCTCGAGGCCCAGCTCGAAGGCAAGAGCGACGCCGAACGCGCCCGGCTCTCGCTGCTCGCGATGGTGGCCTCGGCCAAGCAGATGACCGAGCGCCTGGACGACCTGGCCGCCCGCCTGCGCGAGCGCGCGGCGCTGCAGGACCGCCTGCCGCGACCCTGAACGCGCGGCCCGCGCATCGCGACGCCCCTGACCGCCAGGGACGTCTCGATGCGCGGGCGCACCGCGCCGCGCCTCAGCGCGGCGCCTGAGGCAGCGGCACATCGACCCGACGGGTCGAGCCGCTCTCCCCCGGAAACACCGAGAAGACGGCCGTCGCGAGACCCGGCATCAGCCGCGGCATCGATTCGGTCTGCGCGTAGGCCGCGGCCCTCGACTCCCAGACCTTGCGCCCCGGCACCGGCTCGACGCGGACGTCGAACAGGTCGACCCTGAGCTCGTGCCGCACCACCGTCTCGTCGCGGACGACCGGCATCGGCGGCATGCCCCAGAGCGGGTCGTATCGCCAATACGGCACGCCTGGGCGAGCCAGCCACGGACCCGGCCCGAAGCCCGACCCCTGCCATCCGGGCGGCCAGTACGGATCCGTGTAGCGGCGCGCCTCGCCCACTGCGGCATAGGCGAACTCGACGTGGAATCGCGCGACGGCGGGCGGTGCCTCGACGAAGCCGAGCGCGAGCAGGCGCTCGCGCAGCAGGGCCTCGTAGCTGCGGTGCTCGAGGCTGCCGGCCGTCGGTGGCGAGGTGCGTATCGCGAAGCTCATCGGCTCGGCCGCCCGCCACTCGTGGAACAGGACGACCTCGCCGCGCATCGTCGGCGGCCCCGCGCAGGCGGCGAGGACGAGTGAGGCCAGCGCGATCGCTGCAGCGCGAAGGCCCGCGGCGAACGCAGGACGTGGGGTGCGTGGGATGCGCGGGATCGGCGGGACGGTGGTGCTCATCGACAGGCCTGCATCGGAGGATGTCCGTGCGGCCCGTCACGATGACGGACCGCCTCCGTGATGGTGCCCCCGGCAGGATTCGAACCCGCGACCTTCGGTTTACAAAACCGCTGCTCTACCAACTGAGCTACAAGGGCGTATCTGCGCGTCCCGCATTGTAGGCCGGCGCACGGCGGACCGTGCGCAGCCGGCGAACGCTCACTTGATGCGTGTCAGGCGCGGCCGGCCGGTGCGGGGTGCGCCGCCTTCCGGACCCGTGCCCGGCCCCTCGGGCGGCGCATCGGACGCCGCCGCCTCGGACGCGCCACCCTCGGCGGCCGGCCCGGGCGGTGCGCCGAGGTCGAGCACCGGGGCCAGCGCCGGCGCGAGTGCAAGCGGGCGCGGTGCAGGCGTCGGCGCGGCTGCGGGCGAGGCCTCGTCGGTCTCGCTGACCGCCATCGCCTTGGGCACGTCGAACGCCATGCCGTGCCCGTTCTCGCGCGCATAGATCGCCGAGACGTTCTCGATCGGAATCGACAGCTCGCGCGCCACACCACCGAAGCGTGCCTGGAAGGCAATCACGTCGTTGCCCAGCGACAGCCGGTTGGTGGCCATCGGCGAGACGTTGAGGACGATCTCGCCGGCCTTCACATGCTCGCGCGGCACCTGCGTGCGCTCGTCGACGGCCACCGCCAGGTACGGCGTGTAGCCATTGTCGTTGCACCACTCGTAGATCGCGCGGATCAGGTAGGGCTTCGTCGAGGTCTCGGCCATCGCGCGCTCCTGCGCCGCGTCAGCGGCGCATCACCTTCTCGGACGGCGTCAGCGCCTCGATGTAGGCCGGGCGCGAGAAGATCCGCTCGGCGTACTTCATCAGCGGTGCCGCGGTCTTGGGCATCTCGATGGCGTAGTGGTCGAGGCGCCAGAGCAGCGGCGCGATCGCGACGTCGAGCATCGAGAAGTCCTCGCCGAGCATGAACTTGTTCTTCATGAAGATCGGCGTGAGCTGCGTCAGGCGATCGCGGATCTGCTGGCGCGCGCGCTCCATCAGCTTGGAGCTGTCCTTGGTGTGGTCCCGGCGCTCGAGCTGCTGGACGTGCACGAAGAGCTCGCGCTCGAAGTTGAACAGGAACAGCCGCGCCCGCGCGCGCATCACTGGGTCCGCGGGCATGAGCTGCGGATGCGGGAAGCGCTCGTCGATGTACTCGTTGATGATGTTCGACTCGTACAGGATCAGGTCCCGCTCGACCAGGATCGGAACCTGGCCGTACGGATTCATGATCGAGATGTCTTCGGGCTTGTTGTAGAGATCCACGTCGCGGATCTCGAAGTCCATGCCCTTCTCGAACAGCACGAAGCGGCAGCGTTGGCTGAATGGGCAGGTGGTGCCCGAATACAGGACCATCATGGGCTTCGCTCCTCAGTACCGGACGGGGGGTCCGGTCGTCGCGCCGCACGTGAGCGCGGCAGGGTATCCAAAAAAACGTAAAGGGTGAGCCGCATGCGGCTCACCCTGCGTGACGGTGCGCGGTCGCGCTACTTGATGTCTTTCCAGTACTCGCGGTTCAGCCACCAGGCCAGCACGGTGAAGCACGCGAGGAACAGCAGCACCCAGGTACCCAGCCGGGTCCGGGTCTTGGCCGACGGGTCGGACACGTAGGTCAGGAAGGCGACCAGGTCGGCGATCTGCTCGTCGTACTGGGCCTGGGTCATCTTGCCGCCGACCGCCGGCCCGAGCTTGATCGTCGTGCCCTCGTGCGGGTGGCCCGCCTCGATCTTCTCGACCTTCTCGGTGCGCAGGCCGTTCGGGTCGAAGCTCACCACCGTCTTGGTGAAGCCATGGCCCTTGCCGTCCTCGCCCTTCGCCGCGCGGACCTCCTCGATGGTCACGCCACGCGAGCCCTGCATCTCGAAGAGCACGTGCGGCATGCCCACGTTCGGGAAGACCGCGTTGTTCCAGCCGGTGGCGCGGGTGGCGTCACGGTAGTAGCTGCGCAGGTAGGTGTAGAGCCAGTCGGAGCCGGAGCCGTCGTGCGAGGACCGCGCCCGCGCCGTCACGGACAGGTCCGGCGGCAGCGCACCGAACCACTCCTTGGCGTCCGAGGGCGCCATCGCGATGCGCATCGGATCACCGACCTTGGTCCCCGTGAACATCAGGTTCTCGCGGATCTGCGCTTCCGTCAGGCCGAGGTCGGTCAGCCGGTTGTAGCGCATCAGGCTGACGCTGTGGCAGCCGAGGCAGTAGTTGGCGAACAGCTTGGCGCCGTTCTGCAGTCCGGCCTGGTCGGTCAGCTTCGCGGTCGGGAAGTGGTCCAGCGGGTAGCCGGCACCTGCCGCCTGCGACGCGACGGGCGCCATCGCGAGCGCGGCGGCGGCCAGCGCCGGTGCCAGCCGGGCGACGATTCGGGAGATCCAGTGGGTCATGACGGAAGGTCCTGTGCGGTCGGGGCGCGGCTCAGTGCGGGGCGAAGGTGATCCGCTCGGGCACCGGCTTGGGCTCGCCCATCGCGCTCCACCACGGCATGAACAGGAAGAAGCCGAAGTACAGCAGCGTGCAGACCTGCGAGATGCGCTCGCCGATCGCCGACGGCGCCTGCACGCCGAAGTAGCCGAGGACCACGAAGATCACGACGAACACCGCGTAGACCGCCTTGTGCCAGTCGGGCCGGTAGCGGATCGACTTGACGGGGCTGTTGTCGATCCAGGGCATCGCGAAGAAGATCATCACCGAGGCGCCCATCGCCACGACGCCCCAGAACTTGGCGTCGAAGAGGAAGAACCCGACGATCATCGCGCCCACGGCGCCGGCCGCGATCAGCTTGGACAGGAACTTGGTGCGGCTCATCCACACGACGGCGAGGTAGAACAGCAGGAACGGAATCAGGCCGAAGATCAGGAACTCGCCGGTGATCGCGCGAAGGATCGAGTAGTAGGGCGTGAAGTACCAGACCGGCGCGATGTGCGGCGGGGTCTTGAGCGGGTCGGCCGGGATGAAGTTGTTGAACTCCAGGAAGTACCCGCCCATCTCGGGGGCGAGGAACACCACCGCCGAGAAGATCATCAGGAAGACCGACACGCCGAGAATGTCGTGCACGGTGTAGTACGGGTGGAACGGGATGCCGTCGAGCGGGCGGCCCTGCGCGTCCTTGTGCTTCTTGATCTCGACGCCGTCGGGGTTGTTCGAGCCCACCTCGTGCAGCGCCAGGATGTGCGCGGCCACCAGGCCGAGCAGCACCAGCGGGATCGCGATCACGTGGAAGGCGAAGAAGCGGTTCAGCGTGGCGTCGCCGACGACGTAGTCACCGCGGATCCAGACCGACAGCTCCGGCCCGATGAACGGGATCGCCGAGAACAGGTTCACGATGACCTGCGCGCCCCAGTACGACATCTGGCCCCACGGGAGCAGGTAGCCGAAGAAGGCCTCGGCCATCAGCACCAGGAAGATCAGGCAGCCGAAGATCCAGATGAGTTCGCGCGGCTTGCGGTACGAACCGTAGAGCAGCCCGCGGAACATGTGCAGGTAGACGACCACGAAGAACGCCGAGGCGCCGGTCGAGTGCATGTAGCGCACCAGCCAGCCCCAGGGCACGTCCCGCATGATGTATTCGACCGACTCGAACGCCCGGGCGGCGTCCGGCTTGTAGTGCATCGTCAGGAAGATGCCGGTCACGATCTGGATGACCAGCACCAGCATCGCGAGCGAGCCGAAGAAGTACCAGAAGTTGAAGTTCTTCGGAGCGTAGTACTCCGACAGGTGCGCCTTGTAGTTGGCCGTCAGCGGGAATCGCTGATCGATCCAGCCCAGGAGGCCAGTGGTTTCTATCTTCTTTTCGGCTGCCATCGGATGCTCCTCGCCAGACTGCTCGAGAACGGTGATGCGGGTTGGACGTGTGTTCGACGTGTCTTGCGACGTGTTCTGCGACGTGTGTTCGGTGTGACGCGCCGGACGCCCGCAGGTTGCACCCGCGCGCAGCCGGCCGTCGGTCGTTCGCTCAGGCCTTCTTGTCTTCGCCGATCAGCAGCCGGGTGTCGGACAGGTAGGTGTGCGGCGGAACGTCCAGGTTGGCATTGGCCGGCTTGTTCTTGAACACGCGTCCGGCCATGTCGAAGGTCGAGCCGTGGCAGGGGCACAGGAAGCCGCCCTGCCAGTCGTCGGGCAGCGAGGGCTGCGCGCCGGGCTGGAACTTGTCGGACGGCGAGCAGCCCAGGTGCGAGCAGATGCCCACGACCACCAGGTATTCCGGCTTGATCGAGCGGACCTGGTTCTTCGCGTAGGCGGGCGTCGGGATCTGGTACGACTTCTCGGACGTGGGGTCCAGCAGCTGCGACTCGGTCTTCTTCAGACCCTCGAGCATCTCGGGGGTGCGGCGGACGATCCAGACCGGGTTGCCGCGCCACTCGACGCGACGCAGTTCGCCCGGCGCCATGCCGGTGATGTCGGCCTCGACCGGCGCACCGGCGGCCTTGGCACGCTCCGACGGCTGGAACGTGCTGACGAAGGGGATGAGACAGGCCGCGCCGCCGATCGCGCCCACGGCGCCGGTCACGGCGATCGCGTTGCGACGGGACGGGTCGAGGGACGACGGGGGCGTGAACGACACGCTGCTCGAGGATTGGTCAGCCATGGAGACCTCGGTGAGGGGTCGGGAACGACGGGCTCGGCCGCCCCCGGACGACAACCCGAGATTCTAGCTTATTGCGATGCAACGTTGAAAGCCGGGGCGATGACGGGGGGACACGCCGAGGCGCCGTTCCGACATCGGGCGGCCGGCGGACGGAGGATGGGGGGGATCCTGGGCGACGCCCGGGGACCGCCAGGCGGCACCGGGCCGCCCGCGACACGTTCGCGACGGTTCGGACACAGTCCTGCAACGTTCCGAAACCTTCGGGCCCTGGCTTTGCATCCGTGTGCAACAGGTCGCGTGCTACGGTTATCGTCGCGCGACGACGCCGC
>CAIUGQ010000671.1 GCA_903898725.1 uncultured Burkholderiales bacterium
AGCCCTCGGCATCCCGTGCCTGCCCGGCGCGACGGCGCACGCGCCGCAGCAGCGCATGCAGCCGCAGGGCCGCGAAGTCGCCGAAGCGGGCGCTGCCCAGCGATGCGCCCGCCGCCGCATCCGGGGCCGACGCGGACCCCGCGTCCGCCAGCGCCTCGGTCATCGCGAGGGCGTGCAGCACGAAGCGCGTCGTCGCGGGCCCCGCAAGGGTGCGGCGCAGGTCCATCCGGGCGGCGTCGCGGGCGTCGATCACGCTGCGGCCCAGCGTCTCGATCGCCGCATCGCCGCGAAAGCGTGCGCGCAACGTGCGCAGGGCGCCGCTCTCGAACACATCCAGGTCGCGGACCCGTCCGGCAGCGTCGGCGAGGGTGCGCGCGCCCGCGTCGATCTCGAGCCAGGCGGCATCGTGCTCGCGCAGCCCGGCGAAACGCAGGGCCGCACGCAGCCGGCGCAGCGCGACACGCAGCTGGTGCGGGCCCTCGGGGTCATCGGAGGCGAGGATCGGCTCGAGGTTGGCGCAGGCGTGCGAGATGCAGGCCCGCAGCACGGCGGCCAGGGCCTGCGGGGTCTGCGCGCCGGCCTGCGGCGCGATCGCGCCCGCCTTCACCGGGGGCGGCGCGAGCGGCAGGCGTGCGGCCAGCCGCAGCCCGCGCTCGTTCTTGGTCGGCATGAGCAGGCAGGCCTGCTGATGGCGTGCCCACTCCAGGGCCCAGGCGAAGAAGGCCGCACGCGATCCGGCCACGCATTCGAGCTCGACCTCGCGGATCGACTCGCGGTGCTCGGCGCAGCGCACCTCGCCGACATCCTGCGCGAGCTCGACGCTCAGCCCCGGGGCCGGCTCGACGACCCGTGCGCGCCGCTCGAAGTCGGTCTCGAAGAGCGGGCGCCACTGCGCGAAGGTGCGGTGCGCGAGCGCGCCCTGCGGCGTGTCCTCGGGGGGCAGGGCCTCGCGCTCGGGGACGTTGCCCGAGATCGGCCGCTCCCACTCGAAGCGGTCGAAGCGGTCGCCGTCGTCGGCCTTGACGGTCTGCAGCCAGGTGTCCCCCTTGCGGCGCACGCGCACGGCCATCCGGGCCCGCGCGAGGGCGCCGTCGGGCGTGTCGTAGTAGCACGACCACACGCGCTCGATCCGATCGCCGGCGTCGTCGCGCGCCAGGCTGTCCTGGAGCGACAGGGGAAGCGAGAACTTCAGCTCGAGCTCGCGCATGATCAGACCTCGCCTGCGGGTCGGGCCTTGAGGCCCTGCCATTCGGGGGACAGCGCCTGGCTGACGCCGACCAGGTCGAGCACGCGGCCGACCGTGTGGTCGATCAGTGCGTCGACGCTGGCGGGCCGGTTGTAGAAGGCCGGGACCGGCGGGAACACCACGCCGCCCATCTCGGTCACCGCGACCATGTTGCGCAGGTGCGCGAGGTTGAGCGGCGTCTCCCGCACCATCAGGACCAGGCGGCGGCGCTCCTTGAGCACCACGTCGGCCGCGCGGGCGACGAGGTTGTCCGACAGGCCGTGGGCGATCGCCGCGAGCGAGCGCATCGAGCACGGCGCGACGATCATGCCGTCGGTGGCGAACGAGCCCGAGGCGACGCTGGCGCCGACGTCCTTGACCGCGTGCACGACGTGCGCGAGCGCCTCGACCTGCGGACGTCCGATGCCGAGCTCCTGGTCGACGTTCATCCAGCCGGCGGGCGTCACCATCAGGTGGATCTCGACGTCCGGCACCGTGCGCAGCACCTGCAGCAGGCGCACGCCGTACACGGCGCCGGATGCGCCGGTCAGGGCGACGATCAGTCTTCGGGTCATCGGGGGTCTCCGGGGGCGCGGCGCGTCCGCCCGCGGGTGGCGGGCGGCTCGGCGAACCGCTCGGCGATGCGCTCGCGCAGCCAGCGGACGGCGGCGTCGGGATGGGCTCGCGGATGCCAGTACTGGTGGATCGCGAATCCGGGCAGCTCGACGGGCACCGCCACCGATTGTACCGGCAGCGACTCGGCGGCCGCCTGCGCGAGCTTCGCGGGCACGGTGCAGAGCAGGTCGGTGCGGGCCACCAGCATGACCGCCGCCAGGAAATCGGGCACCTGGAGCACGATCCGCCGGCGCACGCCCTGCGCCCGCAGCGCGCGCTCGACGATCCGGTGTCCGGTGCCGGGCGACTCGATGGCGAGGTGCCGGGCCTTCAGGAAGGCCGCCCGGGTCAGGGTGCGCGAGGGGCCGGCGCGCCGCAGCACGACGTAGCGCTGCTCGAAGAGGCGCTGCTGGTACCAGCCCTCGCGCAGCTCTGGCAGGAAGCCGATGGCGAGGTCCACCTCGCCGCGGGCGAGTGCGGCCGGCGTGTCGCCCGACGACAGCGCGACCGTGCGCAGCGTGGTGCCGGGCGCGTGCGCCTGCAGCTCGTCCAGCAGCGTCGGCAGGAACACCAGCTCGCCGATGTCGGTCATGCGCAGCGTGAAGCGGCGCGTGGTGGTGGCGGGCTCGAACGCCGCCGGCGCGGCGATCGACTCGGCCACCGCTGCGAGCGCGGTGCCGGCCGCGCGGGCGATGCGCTCGCCCTGCGGCGTCGCCACCATGCCCTGCGCTCCGCGCAGGAACAGCGGGTCGCCGCCGCAGGCCCGGCGCAGCCGCGCGAGCGCGTTGCTCGCCGCGGCCTGGCCGATCCCGAGGCGGCGCGCGGCGGCGGTCACGCTGCCGGTCTCGTGGAGCGCTGCGGCGAGCCGCAGCAGGTTCAGGTCGAGCGCGTCGAGCAGGGCGGACACGATCCAGTCCCGTCATTGATGCCGTCAATGTCGAACATTACCGCGCGGGCGTCGCCGGCGGGCCCTGGCCCCGGTACCCTGCGGAATCCCGTGACCCGGCGCCGACCATGAACGCACCGATCGACCCCGCGACGGCCGTACCCGACCCCGCGACACAGCCCGACTGCAGCCGCGTGCCCTATCGCCGCTACACCGACCCGGCGCTGCACGCCCGCGAACTCGAGCGGATCTTCTACGGCCCGCACTGGAGCTATGTCGCGCTCGAGGCCGAGATCCCCGCGCCGGGCGACTTCAAGACCACCTTCGTCGGCGAGCGCTCGGTGATCGTCGTGCGCGACGCCGACGGCTCGGTCAACGTCGTCGAGAACCACTGCGCGCACCGCGGCGTGCGCTTCTGCCAGCAGCCCTTCGGGCGGGTCAAGGACTTCACCTGCCCGTACCACCAGTGGAACTACGACCTCAAGGGCAACCTCCAGGGGCTGCCGTTCCGCCGCGGCGTCAAGCGGGTCGAGGACGGGCGCACGCGCATCGACGGCGGCATGCCGGCGGACTTCAGGCTCGAGGACCACGGCCTGACGAAGCTCGCCGTGGCGCGCCGCAACGGGCTGGTGTTCGCCTGCTTCGATCACGGGGTCGAGCCGCTCGAGGCCTACCTCGGGCCGCAGGTGCTGCCCTGGGTCGACCGCATCTTCGACGGCCGCGAGCTCACGCTGCTCGGCCACTCCCGCCAGCGGATCCCCGGCAACTGGAAGCTGATGCAGGAGAACATCAAGGACCCGTACCACCCGGGCCTGCTGCACACCTGGTTCGTGACCTTCGGCCTGTGGCGCGCCGACCAGCGCTCGCAGATGGTGATGGACGCGCACGGCCGCCACGCGGTGATGATCTCGCGGCGCAACGAGGGCGGGAAGTCGGAGGTCACGCAGGGTGTGACCAGCTTTCGCGAAGGCATGACGCTGCACGACGACCGGCTGCTCGACGTCGTGCCCGAGCCGTGGTGGCAGGGCCCCACGGTGACGATGATCACGCTGTTCCCGTCGCTGATCATCCAGCAGCAGGTCAACTCGCTGTCGACGCGGCACATCGTGCCGCGCGGCCCCGGCGAGTTCGACTTCGTCTGGACACACTTCGGCTTCACCGACGATTCGCCCGAGATGACGCGGCGCCGGCTGCGCCAGGCGAACCTGTTCGGTCCCGCCGGCTTCGTGTCGGCCGACGACGGGGAGGTCATCGAGATGTCGCAGCAGGGCTTCACCCAGCACCCGGAGGCCTCGACGGTCAGCCGTCTCGGCGGCACCGGCGTGGCGCCGACCGACCACATGGTGACCGAGACGCTGATCCGCGGCATGCACGCCTACTGGCTCAGGGTGATGGCCGAATGAGCGCCTCCGCCGACGGACGCGGCGCCGCCATCGCCGCCGCCACCGAGCCGCGCGGCCTGCGCATCGACCCGGGGGTGCGCGCCGAGCTCGACGCGCTCTACGCCGACTATGCGGCCGCGCTCGACGAGGCCCGCTACGAGGACTGGATCGATCTGTTCGCCGACGACTGCCGCTACACCCTGCAGCCGCGCGAGAACTTCGACCGCGGGCTGCCGCTCGCCACGCTCGCCTTCGAGAGCAAGGGGATGCTGCGCGACCGGATCTACGGGATCACGCGCACGCTGTTCCACGCGCCGTACTACCAGCGGCATGTGATCGGGCCGCTGCGGGTGCGCGCCGCAGGCATCGCCGACGGGGTCGAGTGGCTCGACGTCCAGGCCGCCTATGCGGTCTTCCGCACCCGCGTGCACGAGCCGAGCGAGGTGTTCAACGTCGGGCGCTACATCGACCGGGTGCTGCGGGATCCGATCACCGGCGAGCTGCGCTTCGGCGAGAAGCGTGTGGTGTTCGACTCCGAGAACATCCTGAACTCGGTGATCCATCCGATCTGAGCCCGGCGCGTGCCCCGGCCTGCGATCCCGATGGTTTTCATCGCGCAACGATGGTGAAATAGCGTCCGGACGCCGGGAGGCGTCCCGATCCGCGGCGCTCGCCGCGCGGCCCGGCCGCGGATCGTCACTGCGCGGCCGGGAATCGGATGGAACTCGAACTGCTGGTCGCGGCGCTGTCGTCGCTGATGGTCATGATCCCGCTGTGGCGGATCACGCGGCGTACCGGCCGCGACCCGTGGCTGTCGCTGCTGTTCCTCGGGACGCCGCCGATCGGCACGCTGGTGTTCATCGCGATCCTGGCCTTCGGCCGGTGGCCCGCGGAGCGGGTCCGGGCCACGGACGTCGCCGCCCCGCCGGCGGACGACGCGCCCTCACCGGGCGAGCCGGTGACCGACGCCGCGGACGGTCGCTGACATGGGACTGCTCGCCGAATGGATCGCCGCGCTGCAGGGCCTGCTCGAATCGCCGTCGCTGGTGACGCTGCTGGCGCTCGTGCTGCTGACGGTGCCGGTGGTGATGATCGCGCGCGTGCTGCGGCGGGCCGGGTTTTCGCCGTGGTGGGTGCTGCTGGTGCTGGTGCCGCTGGTGAACCTGGTGGCGCTGTGGGTCTTCGCCTACCGGCGCTGGCCGGCGATCGACGGGGTGGCACCGCCGCGGGACTGATCCGGGCGGTGCGGCCCGCTGCGCGACGCGCAGCGGGGATCCGGGCGGATCAGGCCTGGACGTCGGCCGGGATCAGCTTCTGCAGCTCGCCCGACTGGTACATCTCGGTGACGATGTCGGCGCCGCCGATGAACTCGCCCTTGATGTAGAGCTGGGGGATCGTCGGCCAGTTCGAGAAGTCCTTGATCGCCTGGCGGACCTCGTCGTCCTCCAGCACGTTCACCGTGACCATGTTCTTGACGCCGCAGGCCTTGAGGACCTGAACCGTCTTGCCCGAGAAGCCGCATTGCGGGAACTGGGCCGTGCCCTTCATGAAGAGCACCACCGGGTGGTCCTCGACCGTCTTCTGAATGAAATCCTTGGCGTCCATCGTCTGACCTGTTCGCGGATGAGGGCTCGATTGCCCGAGATGGGGCGAGTCTAGCAGGGGCGGCAGACCCGTCAATCGACGCGGTCTTGTGCGGCGCGCGACGGCAGCCGGCCGAGGCTCACCCGGTCGAGGCCCTGCAGGTCGGCCAGCGTGGCGACCGCTTCGAAGCCGGCGCGCGCGAGCCGTGCGCGGACCGCCGGGCCCTGATCGCGGCCGTGCTCGAGCAGCAGCCAGCCGCCGGGCACGAGCCGCGCCGGTGCGCCGGCGACGATCGTGTCGATCGCGTCCAGCCCGTCGGGGCCGGAGGCGAGCGCCGCCGGCGGCTCGTGGCGCAGGGCCGGGTCCTCCAGGTGGGGGTCGGCCTCGGCGATGTAGGGCGGATTCGAGACGATCGCATCGAAGGGCGGGGCATCGGCCGGCAGCGCGGCCCACCAGTCGCCCGGTGCGAAGCCGATCCGCGAGGCGCCCAGGCGCGCGGCGTTGGCGCGTGCGACGGCGAGCGCCTCGGCCGAGGCATCGGTGGCGAGGACGATGGCATCGGCCCGCTCGAGCGCGAGCGTCACCGCGATCGCGCCGCTGCCGGTGCCCAGGTCGAGCACGCGCGGCGCGGCCACGCCGGCCAGTCGCTCGAGCGTGGCATCGACCAGGCCCTCGGTCTCGGGTCGCGGCACCAGCACCGCCGGCCCGACGTCGAAGCGCCGGCCGTGGAACTCGCGCCAGCCCAGCAGGTAGGCGAGCGGCTCGCCGGCCCGTCGGCGGGCGGCCAGGTGCTCGAAGGCGAGGGCGGCGCCGTCCTGCGCGGGCGCGTCGCCGTGCGCGATCAGCCAGGCGCGCGGCCGTCCGCTCGCGTGTTCGGCGAGCGCGCGTGCGTCGAGCCGGGGCAGGGCGCAGGCGGCGATCAGGGCATCCCAGGACGCGCGGCTCATCCGCGGGCCATCCGTGCTCAGGCCGCCGCGTCGGCCAGCTGCGCGAGCTTCTCGGCCTGGTGCTCGGCGATCAGCGGGCCGAGCAGGTCGTCGAGGTCGCCGTCCATCACCGCCTGCAGCTTGTAGAGCGTCAGGTTGATGCGGTGATCGGTGACCCGGCCCTGCGGGAAGTTGTAGGTGCGGATCCGCTCCGAGCGGTCGCCCGAGCCGATCAGCGACTTGCGCGTCGCGGCCTCCTTCTGCTGGGCCTCGCGCATCCGCATGTCGCGGATCCGGGTGGCCAGCACCTTCATCGCGCGATCCTTGTTGCGATGCTGCGAGCGGTCGTCCTGGCACTCGGCGACGAGGCCGGTCGGCAGGTGGGTGATGCGCACCGCCGACTCGGTCTTGTTGACGTGCTGCCCGCCCGCGCCGGAGGCCCGGTACACGTCGATCCGGATGTCGTCGGGCGAGATCACCACGTCCGTGGTCTCGTCGGCCTCGGGCATCACCGCGACCGTGCAGGCCGAGGTGTGGATGCGGCCCTGGGACTCGGTCTCTGGCACGCGCTGCACGCGGTGCCCGCCGGACTCGAACTTGAGCCGGGCGTAGACGTCCACGCCGCCGATCCGCACGATCGCCTCCTTGTAGCCGCCGAGTTCGGCGGCGCTCTCGGAGATCACCTCGACCTGCCAGCGGCGGCGCTCGGCGTAGCGCAGGTACATCCGGAGCAGGTCGCCGGCGAACAGCGCGCTCTCGTCGCCGCCGGTGCCGGCGCGGATCTCGAGGAACACGTCGCGCGCATCGTCGGGGTCGCGCGGCAGCAGCAGGCGTTCGAGCGTGGCGGACTCCTCGGCGAGGCGCGCGTCGGCGGCGGCGATCTCCTCGGCCGCGAAGGCCCGCATCTCCGGGTCCTCGCGCAGCTGCTCGGCGGTGTCGCGGTCGGTGCGCGCGCGGCGCCAGGCAACGAAGTGCTCGACGACCTCGGCGAGCTCCGCGTGCTCGCGGTTCAGGCGCCGGTATTCGACCAGGTCGTGGGTGGCCTCCTGCGACGACAGCAGGTGCGACACCTCCTCGAGACGCGCCTCGAGGTGCGACAGCTTGGCCAGCATCGAGGCGTTCATCGTACGGCGGGGCGGCTGGCGCGCGGCGTCGGGCCGCGCACGGTGCGGGCTGTCAGGATTTCTCGTCCGGCAGCAGCCGGTCGATGAGGCCCGCGACCTGCATCTGCTCGGGGCCCGGCCGCTGCAGCAGCGTGGTCGGCCCGTGCAGGAACTTCGCCGCGAGCCCGTTGGCGAGCGACTCCAGCACCGCCATTGGGTCGTCGCCCCGGGCGAGCAGCTTGCGGGCACGCTCGAGCTCGGCGCGCTTGAGAGCGTCGCCGCGCGCGTGCAGCGCGCGGATCGCCGGCACCGACTGGCGCGAGCTCAGCCAGTGCATGAAGGCACCGACCCGGTTCTCGATGATCACCTCGGCCTGCGCGACCGCGGCCTGGCGGTTCTCGAGGCCGGTCTGCACCAGCTTGCCCAGATCGTCGACGGTGTAGAGGAACACGTCGTCCAGGCGCGCGACCTCGGGCTCGATGTCGCGGGGCACGGCGAGGTCGATCATGAAGATCGGCTTGCGGCGACGCGCCTTGAGCGCGCGCTCGACCATGCCCAGGCCGATGATCGGCAGCGAGCTCGCGGTGCACGAGACGACGATGTCGTGCTCGGCCAGGGTATCGGGCAGGTCCGCCAGCCGCAGCGACCGGCCGCCGAAGCGCTGCGCGACCTTGTCGGCCCGCTCGGCCGTCCGGTTGGCGACGGTGATTCGCTTCGGATGCTGGGCGACGAAGTGCGCCGCGGCCAGCTCGATCATCTCGCCGGCGCCGACGAACAGCACCGAGGTCTCGCGGAGGTCCTCGAAGAGGCGCTGCGCGAGCCGCACCGCGGCCGCGGCCATCGAGACCGAATGGGCGCCGATCTCGGTCTGGCTGCGCACGTCCTTGGCGACCGCGAAGGTGCGCTGGAAGAGCTGGTGCAGGTGCGTGCCGAGCGCGTCGGCTTCCTGGGCGACCCGCGCCGCATCCTTCATCTGGCCGAGGATCTGCGGCTCGCCGAGCACCATGGAGTCGAGGCCGGAGGCGACGCGGAACGCGTGGCGCACCGCCTGGTCGTCGGGCCGGGCGTACAGGTGCTCGATCAGCTGGCTGCTCGCGCCGATCTGGTTGCGGTCGGCCATCCAGGCGGCGATCGCGGCCTGCGCGTCGCGCGGATCGGGCGTCGCGCAGTAGATCTCCGTCCGGTTGCAGGTGGACAGGATCGCAGTTTCCGGCACGAGCGTGCGCAGCTGCGAGCGCAGGTCGGCGACGGCGTCGCGCAGGGCGTCGCCCGGGAACGCCACCTTCTCCCGCAGCGAGAGCGGTGCGGTGGTGTGGTTCAGGCCGAGCGTGAGCAGGTGCATGTGACAGGCTGGGTTGACACCCGGAGTTTACCCCGGCGCGGCCGAAAGGGGTTCATCGGGCAGCCACAGCTCGATCCGGGCACCGTTTTCCGGCGCGGCGAGCGCCCGGACACGGCCACCGTGGCGCTCGGCGACCGTGGCCACGAACGCCAGACCGAGGCCGGCCCCCGAAGAGGGGTCGGCCTGCGGGCCGCGCCACCAGGGCTCGAAGATCCGCTCGCGATCGGCCTCGGCGATGCCGGGGCCGCGATCGCTGACCGACAGCGTCCAGCCGGCGCCGTCGCGGGCGAGGCCCAGCGTGATCACCGAGCCGGCGGGGGCCACCCGCAGGGCGTTGTCGAGCAGGTTCACCAGCGCACGCCGCACCAGGCCCGCGTCGCAGCGGCACGGTGCAGCGGCCGTGTCCTCGGGCGGGGCGGGCGAGTCGATCCGCAGGCCCGCCGCGTGTGCCCGTGCCCAGCAGGCGTCGGCCGCCTCGATCGCGATGTCGGCGAGGTCGTGCGGCGCGTCGCGCAGCGGCTGCGACTCGGCGCGCGCCAGGTGCATGAATCCGTCGGTGAGCTCGAGCGCCCGACGCGACTGCCGGCCGATCTCGCCGGCCGCCCCGGCGTCGAGCGGGCCGTCCGGATGACGCTCGAGCAGCCCGAGGATCGAGAGGTGCGGCGAGCGCAGGTCGTGCGAGAGGAACCGGAGCATCTGCTCGCGATCGCGCTGCGCCGCCTGCAGCGTCGAGAGTGCGTCGGCGAGCGTGCGGTTGAGCACGGTGATGCGCTCGGCGGCATGCTCGAGCCGCTGCAGCCGCTGGGCGATCGGCTCGATCGAGCGGCGCTGGCCGACGGCCGGGTCGGGCACGGCATCGGCCTCCAGACGGGTGGCCTGTGCGATCAGGCCGACCGAGGCGGCGTGCAGCCGACGCCAGCTCCAGAGCGGGAATGCCAGCCCGAGCACGGCGAGCAGCGCGCCCGGTGCGAGCCACCAGCCCGCGCCGATCGCGGCGATCGCGGCGCCGGCGCTGAGGGTCATCGCCACCGCGACGCACGCGAGTCCGGTGCGCGGTTCGGTCGCGTACAGCGCCGCCAGCACGGCGAGCAGCACGGCCGCCGAGACCGCCAGGCGCATGCCGTAGGGCGCGTCGCGGATCAGGCGGCCGTCGAGCATCGCGCCGACCGCGGCGGCATGCAGCTCGACGCCCGGGACGGTCGCATGACCGGGATAGAGGGTGGTGGCATGGACGTCGCCCAGGCCGCGGGCGGTCGCCCCGATCAGCACGATCCGGTCGCGGATCACCTCGGCGGCGACTTCGCCGCGCATGACCGCAGCCGCCGACACCTGGCGCACGGGGGAGTCGGTCGCGCCGATCCGCACGTAGTCGGCCCGCGACCACGCGGCGTTTCGCAGCATGCCCGCGACGGCGTCCCCGGTGGCGAGCTGCGGCAGCTCCGGGAAGGCGAGGCGGCGCGACATCGCCGGGAACCCGCCCTCCTGCAGATAGAGGCCGCGCACGAGGCCGTCGACGTCGATCCGGAATTCGACATGGGCGAGCGCTCGGCCGCCGCCGATCGCGGGCACCGGCAGCAGCGGGGCACCGTCCCCCTGGGGATCCGACTCGCGCGCGACCGGCAGCACCACCGGTGCGGGGCCGGCCGCGGCCGCACCG